>CAUUOT010000023.1:0-9314 GCA_963546815.1 uncultured Bacteroides sp. | reverse complement strand
TAGAAAGAAGAGAATGTCTGCCGTAGAACGCAACAGACCGTCGAAGAAGAGGAAGAAGACTCCTCCGAGAGGGGAGCTGCATCCGCGAAAAAACGACAGACAGGATTTGAACAAACTGAAGCTGGCGTACGCCTGCCTGCAGGAGGTGGTAGAGAACTGCGACGAATACAGCGACGAAGCCATACGGACACTGAAACGCATCCGCTCCACCGCCGGAAAGGCCATAGAGGAACACGAAGAAATGCTTGCCGAGAAAACACGGCAAGCAAGGGAGGGGGAATAAGAGAAGCGCAGTATGTGCCGGGTTAACTATTGATTAGAAAAAAGCCTAATTGCCATGCCACGTTGCAATGGATGAGCTGCGCCCCCGGAGCGGACAGCGTAGACTTGAAAAACTACTTCCGCGGACTGAGCGCGGAAATGCTGGAGATGCACAAGGAGCTGCTGCAATCGCCCACCTACGTCACCTTCAGCGCACGGCAGTGGGAAGAGCATACCCGCCGCTTCGGCGACCTGCTGCAGAAAGCCGAGGCCGAGGGCAGAGAGTCTACTGTGGGCATCGTCTTCCGGTGTGGACTGCAGACCATGCGCATGGCCGCCACGTTCACCGTCTTCCGCAAATGGGACGACTATCGCTTCGCCAAAGAGTACGCCTGTACCGACGACGACTTCCACACCGCCATGCAGATAGGTTGCACGCTGCTGGAGCACAGCCTGCTGCTCAGCACCTCGCTGCCCGACAGTCCGCGACAGCCCGTGGCAATGCACCGCTTCCACCGTCTGGACGATACGCTGAAGTGCCTCCTCCACACCTTTACCTATTCCGACTTTGTGGAGAAAGCGCAGGATTTAGGCGTATCGCTCAGTACAGCCAAGCGGATGCTGAAAAATGCTCTCGACCGTCAGGTGCTGGATAAGAACGGAGAGGTATATACCAAACGGAAAGAAACCGAGTAGGAGCATTCATCGCATCGCTGAAAACAGGGTCTGTATGTTTGGAAAAATATTTATCTATGAACCAATCTCCGGGTTTCAGTCCGTCCACGGATTGGCTTGGATGCTTCGCCCGGAAGGGCCTAAGGTGAACCCTGAACCCTGGTGAACCCTAAGTGCGTTTAATGAAAATATAAAATATTGATAATTAAAAAGATAGAAAAATGGAAAAATCGGAAGAAGAAATTACCTTCGTCATCCGTCCTTATCTGAAGACGGAGCTGGCCCGGCTTTATTCACCCCGTTTGTCCGAACAATCGGCAATGAATAAACTTAACAATTGGATTCGTTGCAACGCCTCCCTTCATGACTTGCTCTACAACGGACGCGAAGGCAAGAACGACACTTGCTTCTCCTCCCGGCAGGTGCGCCTGATTGTGGAGTTTCTCGGCGAACCCTGAAGGCTATACGCTTTCAGGCCCGAAGCGGTAATGTTGTCTCGCAGTGGCGGCAGTGTTTCGGCAGGAAGCATTGCCGCTTCCCTTCCTCTGTTGAAAGGCAGAAATGTCCTCCCTTATTTTCTGAGAAACACGCTCTGCTTTCGGAACGTGCAATACAACTTCCATCGCAGCGATTGCAACGGTTGCAGCCAGTCGAACACGGGCAGGCAGACGTAGTAGCGGCGTTTCTCGCCCAGGTCACGGGCGGTGCTGTTAATCACCGCTGCCTGCAGGGCGAACCTGAACAGAAAGAAGAGCAGCGCAATGCCTGCCGCCATCCACCGGGCGTGCATCGTGCCGATGGTCAGCAGCGCTATCCACGACCCATGGAAGGTGAGGCGCGTGGCAGTCTCCATACCTGCCAGAAAACGCTGGTTGCCGTGGTACAGGCGGGCTGTCGAAGCATAACCTATTTTCTCCTCCCTCCAGTCCTTGGCACGGCTCAGAGGTTGCCTTCGCACGACGGCTGCGGCATCCGTCTCCACCCGGGTATTTTCCGGTGTGGCGGCATGGTTGATGAAGAGGTCGTCATCTCCCCTCTGCAGGTTGAGATGTGCCGAAAAGCCCTTATGCCGGTAGAACAACTCCTTCCGATAAGCCATGTTTCGTCCGATGCCCATGTAGGGACGACCCGCCAGTGCGAAGCCCAGATAGCGCATGGAGGTGAACAGGTTGTCGAAAGACGTCAGCTTGTGCAGTACGCTTTTGCCCCTCTCGTAGCCGCTGTATCCCAATACGACCTCGGTGCGTGAGGTGAAGTTCCGCGCCAGCAGTCGCAACCATTGGTCGCTCTGCGGCCGACAGTCGGCGTGAGTGAATACCAGCCAGTCGTACCTGCTTGCCTTGATGCCGAGCGTGGCGGCCAGTTTCTTCCGGCTGATGTAGCGCGAAGAGGCGGGCACGAAGCTGTGGTAAAGGTGAGGGTATTGCTCCTCGAGCAGGGTGAGGTAATCCTTGGTGTCGTCTCCGCTGCCGTCGTTGATGACGATGACCTCGAACTGCGGGTAGTCCTGCTCCAGTACGGCGGTGAGATTGTTGCGGAGGTTCGCCTCCTCATCGTGGGTGCAGAGGATGACCGACAAGGGCGGCAACTCTTGCGTGAAGTGTACATCTCCCCTCTTCACAGCCCTGCTACGGGCATGAATGCGATTGTACAGGCCGAGATAATATATAACTTGAATGATGAACAACACGCTGGTGGCGGCGAGCAGCAGCTTTTCGGGAGTATCTAACGTAAATGCTTCCATATGGGCGATATAAGAGTTTTTTTATCGAGGACAAAGGTACTAAAAACGAGACAGCGGCGGCAGGGCGGTACGAGTTTTTTATGGCTTGCACCTGATTTCGGGCACCGTGCAGAACTCCGTATCGGGGAAGTTCCGGGCAAGATAACGACGGATGTAGCGCATCGTGTCGTCTTGAATGGTACGGTCTTCTACGGTAGGGTAGAGGTTGTACAGCACGGTGTGGAGCGTCATTCCCCTCCTTTTGACGGCTTCCAGGCTCAGCAGGGTGTGGTTGATGCTCCCCAGCTTGCCCGAGGTGACGAAGAGGAGGGGATATCCCTTGTCTGCCACATAATCGATGGTCAGACAGTCCTCCGTCAGCGGCACCATGAGTCCGCCCGCCCCTTCCACAAGGACAACGTCGTAGCGTCGGGCCAGTTCGTCGGTGGCGCGTCCTATCTTCGGCAAGTCCACGGCACGTCCGTCTATACGCGCTGCAAGATGAGGGGAGCAGGGATAGGAGAATATCTCGGGCATGGTGAGGCCTTCGCGGTCTTCGGGCAGGTATCCCGTGCCCATGATGCGGCGGTGCAGGTCGATGTCTTCCGAGTGTCCCGTGTTTCCCGTCTGAACGAATTTCTGCGTGATGACGCGCTTTCCTTCCCGAATAAGCCTGTTGGCGTACCATGCGGTGCAGTACGTCTTTCCGGCATCCGTATCGATGCCGCTGACAAAATAAATTTGAGATTTCATGATGCTTATCTTTTAATCTTTGTTTTTCTCGCGATGATATAGACCGGATGATAGGTCAATGTCACCCGTCCGTCCGCGTCGCCGAATTGCCGGGTGTATTCCTCGCAGAAGGACTGCAGGCGGCCGCGTGTCCATATCCTCTTTTCCGTTCCCGTCACACCGGTCTCCTTCAGGTGCTTCAGTACGTGCAGGGGGGTGTCGAGAGAGAGCGAAACAATCTCCTCCTCTGCGTGAAGGATGTCGAACCCTCGGGACAACGATTTCAGCAAGCTCTTGATGGACGGATAATCCAATCCATGACCGGTCAGTCGGCGGATTTGGTACATATTCTCCGCCCCGAAGGTGCTGAAGGCAAGGATCCCGTCCGGCGCCAGCGCCCGGTGGCATCGGCTGAAGAAAACTTCCGGTTCGTTGAACCATTGCAGGGTGGAGCAGGAGGTAATCAAGTCCGTGCCTTCAGGCAGCTCGAGCGTTTCGGCATCTCCCGGCAAGAAGCTGACGCCCGGCAGGCGGCACAGCTCTTTGATGCAGTCTTCCATCTCCCGGCAAAGGTCGTTCAGCAGGAGTGTCTCGGGATGCAGCGTCTGCAAGAGGATGCGGGAATAGCTTCCCGTTCCGCAACCGAACTCGAAGATATGCCCGAAGTGCGTGGCTATCTCTTCCGGTGGACAACCTTCGGCCAGCAAGTTTTCCTTGAGTATCCGCATCATCTTCTCGGCGACCTGATGCTGTACGCGGGCTTCACGGGCATACGTCTTTCTTGCCCGGGCGAAACGTTCGGCTATCAGTTGCTTATCCATACATCTTGCAGATAATGACGGAACAATCCTTCTCCGTAGTGTGCGTCCTCTGTTTGCAGGATGGCAGTGTCTGTCTCTTCCCACGCCTGCAGCTGGTTGGCGGGCGGGATGATGCGGTCGTTGCTTCCTATCACGGCCTCGTGCCAGTGGAAGGTGGCGGGAGGAAGCGTCCGATACATCTGCTCTATCCGGACAAGCTCTTCGCGTAATTCTTCCAGCGGACGGCGAGGGGTGACTTGCAGGAAAGCCCTGAAGGCTTCTCCGTCGGCGCACATCCG
This sequence comes from uncultured Bacteroides sp., assembly GCA_963546815.1. Taxonomy (GTDB): domain Bacteria; phylum Bacteroidota; class Bacteroidia; order Bacteroidales; family Bacteroidaceae; genus Bacteroides. Next base: position 4,824 of record CAUUOT010000023.1, on the reverse strand, counting down.
TCGCAGGAACTTGTGCAGAGACGCTCCGGTCAGTCCGTCCAGCGTTCCGCGGAAAATGGTTGGCGGAATGCCCCGATGCTCGTCAATCGGATACGGAGTGCCGTTGACGGCTATGCTCTTCACAATGGGCAATGAGCGGTGCGGAAGCGTCTGCGAAGCTGCCCAGACTCCCATAGACCAACCGATGACGTTGATTTCTTTGTATTCGTCCAAGTCGGACTGCCTGAAGTCGAGGCTACGGTAGTCGTAGCAAATCATCCAGTCGCTATCGGCGGGACGATACGCTTTGAAAGGTGTCTCGTCAGCCCCCCAGCCGGCGAAGAACAAGAGCAGGCGAGGGTGATGCTCGTGTATGAGGTGGATTTGTTGCATAATATTTCTTTTTAGTGCTTTTCAATGAGACGAAGAGGTGTACGGATGAGTTTTGCCAACTCTTTTATCTCTTCCTCTTTGATTTCCGCTGTCAGCGAAAAGCGGATGCGCGACGTTCCTTCGGGAACCGTGGGCGGACGTACGGGCAGTGCATAAAACCCGTGCTGTTGCAGCTCTTCGGCACACCGCACGGCCTCCGCACTTTCCCCGACTATCGTGGGCACGATGTGGCTGACACTCGGACAGTCGTATCCTTCGGCCTGCAAGGCTTCGCGCAGCAATCGGCCGATACGGGTCAGCTGTTGCCGTCGTTCTTGCATGGCAGGTAGCTTGCGTACAATGAATGTTGTCCAAGCAATGTTTATCGGTGGCAGGGCAGTGGTGAAAATCAATGTGCGCATTCGGTTGACGAGGTATTCGCGTGTGGTGCGGTTGCAGACGAGGTAAGCGCCTGCCGATGCAGCCGCCTTCCCGAAGGTTCCTACCAGATAGTCGATATCCCCCATGCATCCGGACTCTTCCGCACAGCCCAGTCCCTGTTTTCCGCATACTCCGAAGGCGTGTGCTTCGTCCACATAGAGCGACACATTATCATACAGGCGTTTCAGTTCCGCCAGCTTGTTGAGTTCGGCCTTGTCTCCATCCATGCTGAAGATGCTTTCCGTTACGACGATGATTTGACGGTAGGCTTCGTGATGTTCTTTCAGCAAACGTTCCAACTGGGCGGTGTCGTTGTGTCGATAGCGTATGCACCGTGCTGCCGACAGCCTGATGCCGTCGATGAGGCTGGCATGCACCAGCTTGTCGGCCAAGATAAGGGTTTGCGCATCGCTCACCGCAGGTAAGATGCCCGTATTGGCGTGATAACCGCTGTTGAAGACCAGTGCGGCTTCTGTCCCGAAGAGTCGGGACAATTCCTCCTCCAACTCTTCGTAAATGGCGAAGTTCCCTGTCAGCAGGCGAGACGAAGAAGTAGTGGGCAAGAATGTATCGGGAGTCAGAGATGGGAGAAATTCCTCTTTTAACTCCCTGTTTGCCGCCAATCCCAGATAGTCGTTGGATGAAAGGTTCAGCATCCGCCTGCCACCGGTCGTGACGTATCGTCCGTGGTGCGTCATTGGCGGCAGACTGCGCAGGTTGCTGTGTTCCTTTAGCTCTTGCAGCTTTTGCTGCATATATTCTGTTGCGTTCATAAATGTATCGGTTCATGCAAGGATAAACGATTGATTCATCTCCCTGATAATCTTTATCAATCCGCTTGTCAATTTCGTCAATTGCTGAGGCTCGATGATAAACGGAGGCATCAGATAGACCAATTTTCCGAACGGACGTACCCAGATGCCCTCCTCCACAAACCGCTTTTGCATCCAGGCCATGTCGACGTCGACGGCCAGTTCGATGACTCCGATGGCGCCCAGCACACGTACATCGCGTACAAGTTGTAGCTCGCGTGCAGGCTCAAGTTCTTTCTTCAGTTGCTTCTCAATGCGGCTCACCCTTCCCGCCCGGTCGTATTCAGGAGAGGTCAGCAACCTCACCGATGCGCACGCCACGGCGCAAGCCAACGGGTTTCCCATGAATGTAGGCCCGTGCATGAAGACTCCCGGAGAGTGGTTTGAGAGGGTATCGGCTACTTCATTGGTCGTCAGTACGGCGGATAGTGTCATGTATCCTCCCGTCAGCGCCTTGCCTATGCACATGATGTCCGGTTCTGTGCCGGCATGTTCCCAAGCAAACAACTTGCCCGTCCGTCCGAAACCGGTCGCTATCTCGTCGAAGATCAGCAGCAGATGATGCTCTTTGCATATCCGTGCCGCTTCGCGCAGGTATTGCGGGTGATAGAACCACATCCCCCCCGCGCCTTGCACTATCGGTTCAAGGATGAGTGCCGCAAGTTCTTCGTGATGTTCCTCCACGATCTTTTGCAGAGGCTTTATGTCTTCGGCGTCCCAGTCTCCGTCGAAGCGTGAGCGAGGTCTGGGGGAAAAATAGCGTACTGGCAGTGCGGAGCCGAAGAGCGCGTGCATTCCCGTCACCGGGTCGCAAACAGACATGGCGTTCCATGTATCTCCATGATAACCGGAACGAATGGTCACGAAGTTGTTCTTTTTTTCTTTTCCTTTCCCGTGCCAATATTGTACCGCCATCTTCAAGGCCACCTCTACCGCCACCGAACCGGAGTCCGCAAAAAAGATTTTCTGCATGGACGGAGGAACAAGCGGCAGCAGCAGCTTTCCCAGTTCGATCGCAGGGTCGTGCGTCAACCCCCCGAACATGACGTGCGACATTTTGCCGAGTTGTTCTTCGGCGGCCCGGTTCAGTACGGGATGATTGTATCCGTGCACGGCGCACCACCACGACGACATGCCTTCTATCAGTGTTTTTCCGTTCTCTAAGGTAAGTGTGACCCCTTCTGCACGCTTTACCTTATATACAGGCAGCGGATGGGTGGTAGAGGTGTAAGGGTGCCAGAGGTGTTCTCTGTCGAACTGCGAGTCATCGAAACGATATCCGGCCTCTTTAATCAAGGCTTTGTCCTCCGAGACCTTCGACCCCAGCGTTGTCAGCAGGTCGCCCACGATAGCGGAGTTGATGCCGATGTAGAGCGCTTTCCTCACAGCTTCTTTGCTTAGTTGAGAACGTCCTCCTGCAAAGCGTAGAAAAGCTGTCGGATTAATGAAGCGGAACAAGGCGATGGTGGTCAGAATTTCTTCTTCGGTCAGTGGTGTTTCATGCTCTAAGGGAGTGCCCGGAATGGGGCTTAACAGGTTGATGGGGATGGATTGTACCTCCAATGCTTTCAACGTGAAGGCAAATTCTATGCGCTGATTCATGTTCTCGCCCATGCCGATGATGCCTCCGCTGCAGATGTCCATGCCCGCATGACGGGCTGCTTGCAGTGTGCACAGTTTTTCTTCTTGTATGTGTGTGCTGCAAAGTTGCGGAAAGTAGGAGGGAGCCGTTTCCAGGTTACAATGATAGCGTGTAACGCCTGCATCGTGCAATAAACGCATTTCGTCTTCGTTCAACAGTCCTAAAGAGGCGCATAGCTGTATGGAAGAATGCCGGCGTATGTGTCGTACGGTTTTGCACAATTTTCCCAATTGCTTGCTCGACGGCTTTCGTCCGCTGGTCACTAAAGAGAAGCGTGCCACGCCCTGCGCTTCATTTTGTTTGGCATGGCGAAGGCATTCTTCTTTATCCACCAAGTCATATACATCCGCTTGGGTTTTGTAATGTGCCGACTGTGCGCACCATTTACAATTCTCGGGACACTTACCCGACTTGGCGTTGATGATGGAGCACATGTCGAATTCTTCCGAAGCGAATGTTCGGGTAATCTCGTGCGCGGCGTCATACAAGGCTTCTTTGTCTGCCTGCATAGCCAGCCATTCGGCTTCTTCGTTATTGATGGGATTACCCTGTAAAACTTGTTTCTTTAGTTCTTCTACAGTCATCTCTCTTCCTGTTGCGTCAGCTTAATTTTTTATAACAAAGACACGGATTACCGAAAAGCGATAGCCTGCGAACAAGTTATACAGATGTCGATAATCCGTGCCGATATGATTGCTCTGTTGAATAGATGCAAAAACTGAATTTTGCTGTCTTCCTGTCCTTCTGAATACGCTAAGCCCCCTCTTATCCGTATTGACAGAGGGTGTCATGAGCTTCTTCTGAATGATAGGGTGAAATGATTGTCTAAATCTTGATATGTCTTCTTTTTTATTTTTCCTGATATCGTCTACACAACATCTCGCATAACCGGAAGTGCCTGCATGCTTTTGCTTTGACAGCGAACAGTCCACCACATTCTTGCGCAAGCAGCCAATGGTGACACAACGTCCTATGCTGGCAAATGCGGCATATGCCTTTCTGCTCCAGCGGCGGAAGCGAATGGTGGATGTAGCGGATATCGTAATCTCCATTTATCTTCTTGTAAACACTTAAATATAAAAAAATATGTACTAAAGAGTATATGCAGTCTATCGTCTTTCCCTTTTTTCCTTATATGAGTGTGAATGGAGTGCAAAGAAGTAAAAGCATATTCTTGATGTTAGTTTCCAATTTTTTTCTACGGCTGCAAATGTAGAAAAAATATTCAAAGGGCAGATTGAGGCAAAATAGAAAAAGCTGTCTCTTTTCAAGCCTAAGATTTATTCTTTTCAAGTCTAACATTTATTCTTTTCAAACCTAACATTTATTCTTCTCAACTCTCTTCCTCTCCTCTCTGTTTATTTTAGCCCCTTCTTTCTATAGGTTCCAATGTCCTGCGGCGTTGTCTTCGTGCGGACAGATACACTTTTCCACGGCATACTTCCATTGCTCCGGAAGTGTGGTACGAAGATGGTGCGAAGGATCCTCCTGTTCGCTTTCTCTCTCTCGCGCGTATAATATTGTAATAATGTGTACCCTTCTTTCCTGCTTTCCCGCTTCATCTTCCCTCCGCTGTTT
>CAUUOT010000022.1:0-9343 GCA_963546815.1 uncultured Bacteroides sp. | reverse complement strand
GTCTGTTCGGCCTGCATCGCGGGAGAAGTTCCCAGAAAGATAATCAGAGAACAGTTGGAAGAAGCGGAGGAAGCGATACGGTGGCATAAGAACCTCTTTGGCGAGGATTATTATCTGGAGCTTCAACGCCATAAAGCCACTGTACCGCGTGCCAATCGGGATACTTATCCATTGCAACAGAAAGCGAACGCCAAGATTCTGGAACTGGCCGAGAAATATAATATCAAGGTAGTCTGTACCAACGACGTGCATTTTGTGGACGAGGAGAATGCCGAGGCGCATGACCGCCTGATTTGTTTGAGTACGGGCAAGGACTTGAACGACCCTACCCGCATGCTCTACACCAAGCAGGAGTGGATGAAGACCAAAGCCGAGATGAATGCCTTGTTCGAGGATGTGCCGCAGGCTTTATCCAATACGCTGGAGGTACTGGACAAGGTGGAGTACTATTCCATTGATCATGCACCTGTGATGCCTACCTTTGCCATTCCGGAAGAGTTCGGGACGGAGGAGGAATATCGTAAGAAATATACGGATAAGGACTTGTTCGACGAATTTACACAGGACGAAAACGGAAAGGTCGTGCTGGATGAAGAAGCCGCTAAGGCAAAGATAAAACAGCTGGGTGGCTACGATAAACTGTACCGTATCAAGTTGGAGGCCGATTATCTGGCGAAGTTGGCATTCGAAGGCGCTAAAAAACTATATGGAGACCCTTTGTCGGAAGAGGTGAGGGAGCGTTTAATCTTTGAACTGTATATTATGAAGACAATGGGTTTCCCGGGATACTTCCTGATTGTGCAGGATTTTATCAATGCTGCACGTACGCAGTTGGGTGTTTCGGTAGGGCCGGGACGCGGTTCGGCTGCCGGCTCTGCTGTGGCTTATTGTCTGGGGATTACGAAGATTGATCCGATTCAGTATGACTTGCTGTTCGAGCGCTTCTTGAACCCCGACCGTATCTCTTTGCCTGATATCGACGTGGACTTCGATGACGATGGACGCGGAGACGTGCTCCGTTGGGTGACGGGGAAGTACGGGCAGGAGAAAGTGGCCCATATCATCACATACAGTACAATGGCAACTAAAATGGCTATCAAAGATGTGGCTCGCGTGCAGAAGTTGCCTATGAGTGAGTCGGATCGCTTGTGTAAACTCATACCGGACAAGATTCCAGATAAGAAACTCAATCTGCCGAACGCCATAGCTTATGTCCCCGAATTGCAGGCGGCCGAGGCTTCTCCCGACCCACTTGTAAGCGATACGATGAAATATGCCAAAATGCTGGAGGGAAATGTACGCGGTACGGGTGTGCATGCCTGTGGCACCATTATCTGTCGCGATGACATCACGGACTGGGTACCCGTGAGTACGGCGGACGACAAGGAGACGGGCGAAAAAATGCTCGTTACCCAATACGAAGGTTCTGTCATTGAAGATACGGGACTGATTAAGATGGACTTTCTGGGGCTGAAGACCTTGTCCATCATCAAAGAGGCTGTTGTCAACGTGCGTATGAGTCACGGGGTGGAAATCGACATCGATGCTATTTCCATCGACGATCCGGCTACTTATAAACTTTATTGCGAAGGCCGTACGGTCGGTACATTCCAATTCGAGTCGTCGGGTATGCAAAGGTATTTACGCGAACTGCAACCCAGTACATTCGAGGATTTGATTGCCATGAATGCCCTTTATCGTCCGGGACCGATGGACTATATTCCGGAGTTTATCGACCGTAAGTGGGGACGCAAACCCATCGAATATGATATCCCAATTATGGAGAAGTATCTGAAGGATACGTACGGCATCACGGTTTATCAGGAGCAAGTCATGCTACTGTCACGTCTGTTGGGCAACTTTACGCGCGGCGAGTCTGATGCTTTGCGTAAGGCGATGGGTAAAAAGCTGCGTGATAAACTGGACCAGTTGAAGCCGAAATTCATTACGGGTGGACAAAAGAACGGGCACGACTCGAAAGTGCTTGAGAAGATTTGGGCCGACTGGGAGAAGTTCGCCTCGTATGCTTTCAATAAATCGCACGCCACGTGCTATTCATGGGTGGCTTATCAGACGGCTTATCTCAAGGCAAACTATCCGCCGGAATACATGGCTGCCGTCATGAGCCGGAGTTTGTCGAACATCGTGGACATCACAAAGTTGATGGATGAATGCAAGGCCATGGGCATCAGTACGCTGGGGCCGGACGTAAACGAGAGTAACTTGAAGTTTACAGTCAATAAGGAAGGTAATATCCGCTTCGGACTCGGCGCCGTGAAGGGGGTAGGCGAAGCGGCCGTACAGAGCATCGTGAGTGAACGTGAGAAGAACGGCCCATACAAAGGAATCTTCGACTTTGTGCAACGTGTCAACCTGAACTCCTGCAATAAGAAGAATATCGAGTTCCTGGTATTGGCCGGCAGTTTCGACAGTTTCCCGGAATTGAAGCGTGAACAGTATTTCGCTGTGAACTCCAAGAACGAGGTATTCATTGATGCTTTGATGCGTTACGGCAACCGTTATCAGATGGATAAGGCTGCCGCTGCCAACTCTCTGTTCGGTGGCGAGAATGTGGTGGATATTGCAACTCCCGAAATTCCTCAGGCCGAGCGCTGGAGCGATTTGGAACGTTTGAACAAAGAGCGTGAATTGGTGGGTATCTATCTTTCTGCGCATCCTTTAGATGAGTATTTCGTTGTCCTGGAGCATGTTTGCAATACCCGCATGGCGGAGTTGGAAGACAAGACGGCGCTTGTGGGACGTGAAATAACGATGGGAGGCATTGTCTCGTCCGTCCGCCGCGGCGTCAGCAAGAATGGCAATCCTTATGGCATAGTCAAGATGGAGGATTATTCCGGCTCGGCGGAGATTCCTTTCTTCGGAAATGATTGGGCGACGTATCAAGGGTATTTAGGCGAGCAGACTTTTCTCTTCATCAAGGCACGTTGCCAGCCTAAGCAGTGGCGGCAGGAAGAGTTGGAGATGAAGATAACCTCGATCGAACTTCTGTCGGACGTCAAGGAGAGGTTGATTGAAAAGATAACCATCCTTATTCCACTCGGCTTGCTGAACAGGGCTTTGGTTAGCGAATTGTCAGAGCTGGTTAAGGCAAATCCAGGAAACACGGAGCTTTATTTCAAAGTATCGGATGCGGAGAGCAAAATGGCCGTCGACCTGATATCTCGCCCTGTGAAGATTTCGGTGGGACGTGATTTAATCTCTTATCTGAAAGAGAGTGCCGAACTTGATTTCCGAATCAATTAAAGCTGAAATACCTTCTGTCACAATCGGTTTTTCTGGATTCGAAAGACGAAGGTGTGCCGCGCTTGCGCTATCTTTGTTCCGTTGATGGGAAAATGATTTGCATGCAATCAATATGAATGTGTTAGTATAAGTGAACTTTTAATCATTAAAGACATGGCTTTAGAAATTACAGACAGCAATTACCAGGCAATCCTGAAAGAAGGCAAGCCTGTGGTGATGGACTTTTGGGCTCCGTGGTGCGGCCCTTGCAAAATGGTTGGACCGATCATTGACGAACTGGCCACCGAGTACGAGGGCAGAGTAGTGATAGGCAAGTGCGATGTGGATGAGAACGGAGACGTGGCCGCCGAATATGGCATACGCAACATCCCCACCATCCTCTTCTTCAAAGACGGGAAACTGGTGGACAAGCAGGTGGGCTCTGCGCCGAAGCCTTCGTTTGTAGCCAAGATAGAGGCCTTATTATAAAATGTATAAAGAATAGAAGTATGGGAATGGAAGATGATTTCTTGCAGGATGACATCGATGATGAAAAGACCATCGAGTACATCAAGAATTATTTGCCGCAAGAACTGAAGGAGAAGTTCTCCGACGATGAGTTTTATTATTTCCTCGATTTGATTGACGAGTATTATGCCGAAAGCGGCGTTCTCGACGTACAGCCCGATGCGGAAGGATACATCGAAATAGACTTGGAGAAAATAGTAGATTATATCGTCAAAGAAGCCCGCAAGGATGACATGGGCGATTATGACCCGGAGGAGATTCTCTTCATCGTGCAGGGTGAAATGGAATACACGGAATCACTGGGCGAAGAGTAGCCCGGTAGGGAAGTTGGAAAGGAGAGTGTGTCGGGAAGAGGAATCTTTACTTCTTCTCGGCACACTCTCTTTTATTTTGCCTAAGTCCGACGGAAGGAGTCGAAGATAAAGATGCTCCGCTTGCACAAGAAATAACGGTCAAAGACGTGTTTCTGGAGGGGGGAATCAAGTAGTGTAAAGTCTTGTATATGCAACGTGTATGGTCTCGCATATACGACGTCAAGCGTCTCGTATATGCGAGGTAAGCCGCAAGTTATATACGGATATTTTATGGACCAATGAAACCTTATGCCGCGGTGGAATGGATGGCTATTTATAGTTACATATTCCGTGGTGTAGCTAGAAAAAAGAAGATGGACGTGCCGATGAGGAGGATGCCTAGCGCCCCGTAAAACCATCGGGCTTGTCGTCGGCCTACGTTTTGCACGATGAACCGGGTATTACGGGCAGTGAAGAACCACTCCCAGTCGAATAGTGCGGCCAATAGGGAGAGGATGCCTGTGACCGCGAAGATTCCCTGAACAATGTATTGGCTTATCATCGGATTTCTTCCATCGTTAGTCTACGTGCCCCGTTCTCTACCTCCTCAATGGTAACCTTGACGGTATTTCCCGGTAGCAGTTCTTCCACCAGTTCGGGCCATTCGATAAAGCAGAGGGCGCCGCTGTAGAAGTAGTCTTCGTAGCCCATGTCGTACACCTCTTCCAGCTTCTTGATGCGATAGAAATCGAAGTGGTAAATCAGTTCGCCGGCAGCGTCAGAACGATATTCGTTGACGATGGCAAAGGTGGGCGAGGTGATGACGTCCGAAACGCCCAACTCCTCGCATACGGCCTTGATGAATGTTGTTTTTCCGGCCCCCATCTTTCCGTAGAGGGCGAATACGGTGTTGTCTCCCATTGCCGCAATGAACTGGCGGGCAGCTTTGTGAATCTGGTCTAATGACTGAATGTTGATGTCCGACATGATGCTGTTACGATTTTTACTGTTTACGATTTTCTATTTTTGAGGTCGAGGCAACCTCTGTCGCCTGTTTGCGCCGTAAAGATAGATATAAACTCTTTCCCGTCTTGCAAACGCCATAGATAATGATGGAAAAGAATATGATGGCTGCTCCCGAGGGTACGTTCAGGTAGAACGAAATCATCAGCCCGCCCAGACAGCCGGCGTATCCGATGCCGATGGATAGCCAGATGATGCGATGGAACCGGTGCGAGAACAGATTGGCCGTCATCTGAGGAATGGTGAGCAGCGAGATGACCAGCACGATGCCTACCATGCGCAGGCACGCCACAATGGTGAGAGCGATGAACATCATCAGCAGGTACTCGAAAGTCCGTACCGGGATGCCCTGCGAGCGTGCGAACTCACGGTCGAATGCTACGTAAACGATGGGACGGAGATAACGCACGAAAAACAGTACCAGTATTGTGGACACTCCGCCCAGCAGTGCGATATCGCCGAGGGTAATCGTGAGGATGTTTCCAAAGAGATAGGCCGATAGGTCGGGGGCAAATCCGGGCGAGAGAAAGGTGAATATGATGCCCAATGCCATGCCCAACGTCCAGAACACGGCGATGGCGGAATCTTCCCGCATGTCTTTCCTTTTGCTGAGCCACTCCACCCCGAAGGCGGACAGTACGGCGAACAAGGCAGCCGACAAGATGGGGGAGATTCCCGCATAGAGTCCCAGTCCGATGCCGCCGAATGAGGCGTGCGTCAGTCCCCCGCTGATGAACACCAGTCTCCGGGTGACGATGTACGTGCCGATGAGTCCGCAGGCGATACTTGCCAGCAGGCTTCCGATGAGGGCGTGTTGAAAGAAAGTGTATTGCAGTAGGTTCATTGTGGCAGGTTGTTGGTTAAGGAGTGAGCATCAGGCGTGGGGAGCGACGCGGCGTTCTCCGATGATGAGGAATACCTCGTCTTTTATGCTGTCGGGGAGTGCGATGCCTCGTAACTGAAGGCTGCGCACCCAGCCCGCCACATCGGTATCCTGCATGGTGTAGAACACATCGCGAAACTCTTCTTCCTGCGGAGGAGTGTATTCATCGGGACTGACGCCTATGTACTTGTCCAGTTCCTCGTCATCGTAATACTCTATCTTCTTGCTGACGGCGGCCAGCAGACTGTCTCGCTCACATATCTCATGTTGCCCGCAGCACTCCGCGTCTGCTTCCTTCACTTCGGGCATGGCACTCAGTTCGCCCCGGTCTATCTTCTCTTGCAGTTTTCGGTTGCGTATCATCCCGGCGAAAGCAGCAACAAGAGTGAGGGCAAACAGGCTGATAATGAGTATCCACATGAGTTGTTTTTCTCTAAAAAGTATATTCTTCTGTTAGGACGGACAAAGATACGTATTGTTTTGTACACAACAAAACAGGTTCAGGCAGCGATGCGGTCTGCTTATTCCGCAACCGTGAAGCCCGTTTTCTGCAAGTCCGTCCAATATGCAGGGTATGACTTGGACACTACCTGCGGGTTGTCAATCCGTATGCAGGGCATGGCAAGGCAGGCGGGAGCGAAGGCCATTGCCATCCGGTGATCTTCGTAAGTGGCTATGATGGGAGAGGGCTCGGCGGGATAGCGTTCGCCGTCCCACGTCAAGACGCTGTCTTGCTCGGAGCGTACCGCATAGCCTAATTTGCGCAGTTCGGCGATGAGGGCGGCGATGCGGTCCGTTTCCTTTATCTTGAGGCTTTGCAGCCCGCTGAAGCGAAAAGGAATATCCATCAGGCAACAAGTTACGACAAAGGTCTGCGCCAAGTCGGGAATGTCTATCAAGTTCTCTTCCAGATGGGTTGTCGAGGGCTTGGTCGGGGTTAGTCTCACTCCACGGGCGGTGTACTCTGTATGCACGCCCAGACGGGAAAAGATTTCCGCTCCGCGGCTGTCTCCCTGATAACTACGGGCAAAGAGGCCGAGCAACTCTACTTCTTCCGATGCGGCTTCTTTCTTCCTCCTGCTTGCCGAGATGGCCATCATCTGATACCAATAGGAGGCTGCGCTCCAGTCGCTCTCCACGGTGAACGGAACATCTCGATAGCCTCCGGGACGGACGGTGATGCCGCTGTTGGAAGTCCATCCGGCTTGCGCGCCGAAGTCTTGCATCAGTTGCAACGTCAGGTCGATGTAAGGGCGGGAGACGATTTCGCCCGTCAAGGACAGGTGCAGCCCCTCAGGCAGCACGGCGCCTATCATCAGCAGAGCGGAAACATATTGCGAGCTGACATGACCCGGAAGCGAAATTTCCTTGCCTCTTAGCGTTGTACCCGTGATGCGTAAGGGTGGAAAACCTTCATTCCCTACATATTCTATATGTGCGCCGAGGCTGCGCAAGGCATCTACCAATATGCGGATGGGGCGTTGCTGCATGCGCGGCGTACCCGTAATGATGCGGCTGCCCGGCGTGACGCTGAGATACGCGGTAAGGAAACGCATGGCTGTGCCTGCGGCAAGTATATCGATGTGTTCCGGATTACCATTCAATGCACGCATCATCACCATCGTATCGTCGCAGTCGCTTAGGTTCGAGGGGATGAGACTGCCGCAAGAGAGGGCATGCAGGATGAGTGCCCGGTTGCTGATGCTTTTGGATGCCGGCAACTGGATGTCGGCACGCAGTGTGGCGGGGGCTGAGACGGTGTATCGCATGGTTACGTTCGATAAGTTATGGTTGACCGAGACAAAGATAAGCAGAAATCTTCCAGTCTCTGTTTTCTTTTGTACTTTTGCGCATCTCGGACGGCGAACGATTGAATAATGAGAAGTTCGAGAAGGCTTTTGAATACTTAATGACACCCTTGTATGGAAATAGATTTAACCACTCCCGCTTTGTTGTTTTCCGCCATATCTCTGATTATGCTGGCATATACCAACCGTTTTCTTTCGTATGCGCAACTGGTGCGCACGTTGAAAGAGCAATACATGGAAAATCCTTCTTCGGTAAAGGCAGCACAGATTGCCAACTTGCGGAAGCGTCTTTATCTGACGCGCGCCATGCAGGTGACCGGCATCGGCAGCCTGCTGCTGTGTGTGGTGAGCATGTTCTTCGTCTATATACAGCTGTTCCTTGTCTCGGTTTACATCTTCGGTTTCGCGCTGTTGCTGCTCATAGTGTCCCTTTCCATTTCTATCTATGAGATATACATCTCCGTCAAGGCGTTGGAGATACACCTCAACGATATGGGCGAGTGAACGTACCGGTGTTTGTGCGCAGTGGTTCCGTCTCGGCTTTCACTTCAGACCTCTTGCCTTGTACACCTGTTCCTTGGCGCTGTTGATGCGTTGGAACTTCTCTTCCGCCGCCTTCTTTATGTCTTCTCCCAGCGTGGCCACTTTGTCGGGATGGTGCTTCAAGGCCAGCCGGCGATAGGCGGCACGCACTTCCGCATCGGTGGCTGTAGGGGCTACCTCCAGCACTTTATAGGATTCGTCCAGCGAGTTACCTCCTAAGTGGAGCATGGACTCTGCCTCTTGTGCTGAGAGTTTCATGTAGAGCGCAACTTCTTTCAGCGCCTCAATCTCCCTTTGACAGACGTGTCCGTCACTTCGGGCAATCTCTACGAGGAAAGCCAATAGTTGCAGACGTTCTTCGTAAGTCAGGTTGGCGGCTATTTGTCTGCCGCAGTCGCGGATGATTTCTTTATAGGCCGAGGAGCGCTGCCTGTCCATCTGCTTGGCTTGTTCAAAGAGTTTGAGCAGAATTTGTTCTCCTTCGCGGGCTGCCTCTTCTCCGAAAGTCTTTCGCAGGAAACGGCGAATGAACTCCATCTCGCTGTGCATGATGCGTCCGTCGGCACGGATGATGTACGAAGCCATTACCAGCATGGAGAAGAGGAAACTGTTCCGTTGTCCGGCGTATGAAGTGTGGCTTGTCGAGCCTCCTCCACCGTGGCTTTTCGTAGATATCGGTTCGGTATCGAACAAAGAGCCCAAGGCATATCCCGCCAAAGCTCCCAGCGGGCCTCCGGCCATGAAGCCGATGACTCCGCCTATCCATTTTGCTGCTCCCATAAGTTGTCTTTCTATTTTAGATTGCAAACATAGCCATTTCCGATGTAAGTTCTGCTACAATGCCGGATATTCGGCTGTCTTCCGGCATTCATTTCGGGAAGGATTGAAGCATTCGGGGGTATAATCAAACTTCAATGGTGTAAAAAAGAAAAGGAGTTAAGTTTGTGACTTAACTCCTTTTTTCTTAGCCAGTCGGGGTGACTGGATTCGAACCAGCGACCACACGCCCCCCAGACGCGTAC
>CAUUOT010000021.1:0-9475 GCA_963546815.1 uncultured Bacteroides sp. | reverse complement strand
ACCGAGCTTACGAACCCGATTATGCCAATAAATTTCCACTTATCGACCTTTTGGAATAACCGGTATTCCCAGCCATTTATATTGATATGGCGTACTTGTGATTTCTTTGCAAACAATCGCCATAAGTAGAAGCTAAAACATGCGGCAAAGAATATAAATCCGCCAATAAGCACACCGCTTGATACACTTTCTGCGCCTGATAATAGGTTATATAGGATGAAACCTATAAAAACTGTGCTGATAAGAATCCCTGAGATTGTTTCCGGTAAATTATTGTACCGGGTTCTTTTGAGAATGATTTTCTTCATGTTTTTTTGTTTTCAAGAATTTTCTCGTATCATATTTACAAGATCTATCTTTTCCATATATTTTTTTAAGAATGTAAGATACAAATAATCCAGTGCTTTCTTTCATTCAACGCTGTTTCCTTTTGCTTGTTTCAGTACAGCATTGACTGTGGAAGGGTATACCTCTTTCTTGCATCCTGTCCAAAAAGGCAGGGCAAGCAAGGGGAACAGTATTAGGTCTTTCATTTTATAGAATATACTTGAGAAATTCATGTTCTATATGACTTCTTGGTTAATTAAAGGCTTAGAAACTGTTTTTATGCTTTATACTGTTTATGCGTAAAGATAAGAAGTTTTTTATAATACGCAGCCATATCGCAAGTTTTTTTTATTTTATTCCACAACTTAAAACCGATAAAAAGAATCAGCATAAGGCTATAATACCGTAGCCTTCTTCCATCATCTTCATCCTGTCATATTCTTATCAGGTTCTTACCATATTCTTATCAGGTTCTTGTTGAGGTGTTCGCTATAGACAAGAAGAAAACACGAAGATGGCAAAAGTGCGTATCCGCTTTTTCTGAAGCGGGAGAGACTTTTATTTGTGATGTTTTCATAAAATAAAAATAAAGAAGAAGCTCATATCAAGTTGTCGGTCTAAATATCGGCCGGTTTCTTTTCTTAGATGAAAGAGCCCGTGCAGGGAAGCAAAAGAAATTTTGCTGAACGCTTTTGCCTTTTTTCATTTGCGGGAGAAAAACATGCGCCATATCTTTGCTGCCGTAACCGGATACACAAACACCGATACACGCCGGACGGAGGAGGTAAGGAAATTGCTGCAGAAGTTTCTCAGGCATCCCCACCTCGGCAACACAAACTTAATTTATTAACACAAAAAACAGTTTACTATGGGAACAATTAAAAAAGGAATTCTCGGAGGATTTTCGGGGAAAGTAGGAACGGTTGTAGGCAGCAACTGGAAGGGTACCAGCTACATGAAAGCATTGGCCTTGAACGTAAAAGACGCGAAAACGGAAAAGCAACGGTATCAGCGAAACAAATTCATCATTACGCATCACTTCTTGAGAACGATGACCCCGTTCATACGGTTCGGCTACCGGGGGTATGCGAAAAGACAATCGGAATACAATGCGGCCACGTCGTACGTCATGAAGCATGCGATGGCCGACGCCAAAGGCACGCCGGTCATAGATTATGACAAGGTGTTGCTGACGCGGGGCGCCCTGACGACTGCGGCCAACCCCGCAGCAGTCATAGCCGAAAACAAGGCATCATACACGTGGACGGACAACAGCGGCGTGGGTGATGCGCAAGCCACGGACCGTGCCATGCTGCTGGTCTACAACAAGAAGAAGAATGAGACTGTGTATGACGTTGATGCCGCCGCTCGCTCGGCCGGCAAGGCCCAACTGCTCCTGCCCGCCACATGGGGCGATGACGCCTTGGCCGTGTACATCGGATTCCGGAGCGAAGACGGTCGAAGCGTGGCCAACAGCGTCTGCCTGAAAAACGATGCTTTCAGCGCCGAAAGCGGTGGCAGTGGAGGGTCGGGTACCGGCCAATCGGGCAGTGAGTCGGGAGGTAGCGGGAATCCTCTTGGATAAACGCGGAACGGGTATTTCCTTTGATCGGGTTTGAAAGCCCGGCATTGAAGCGGGAAGCAGCGTCTTAGAGATGTGGCTTCCCGCTTTTCGGCTATATGGGGAGTGGCACAAGCAGTTTGCGCATTATGAAAGCTGTCATCAAACGATGCCGTTAACCTACTGTTCCGATGATGGATTTTATAGTCTCGGGCGCAATCTCTGCCAGCGGTTTCATCACAAAGTCGCGTTGTAGCATCAGCGGGTGGGGAAGTGTGAGTTCGGGAGTATGCAGCACAACAGGCGCACCGTCGGATTCGAGGCAGAACAAGAGGTCGATGTCTATCACTCGGTCGGTGTAAACGCCGTCTACCGACTTGCGGGTGCGCCCCATCTCCCGTTCTATCTCCTGTGTAATCTTCAGGATTTCCAGCGGAAGAAGGGTGGTCTCCACGCAAAGGGCGGCGTTCAGAAAACCGTTGGCCGAAGTGAAGCCCCACGGTGCGGTAGCATGAAAAGAAGACAGGGAAACGCGTCGCCCTATCCTCTCTTCTATCTTCCGCACGGCAAACAAGAGGTTATGCTCCTTGTCGCCGAGATTGGTGCCAAGACTTAAATAAAGGGTCATTGGTGAGTGATGAGTGGTTAACGGTTAGTGGTGAGTGATGAGTGGTTAACGGTTAGTGATGAGTGATTAATGGTTAGTAGCTGCAAGGGCATTAACCACTAATCACTCACCGCTCACCGCTATATAATGAGCATGGCGTCGCCGTAGGTGCCGAAGCGGTACTCCTCTTTGATGGCCACTTCGTAGGCGCTCATCACTTGGTCGTATCCGCCGAAGGCAGAGACAATCATCAGCATTGTGGAGAGCGGCATGTGGAAGTTGGAAATCATGGCGTTGGCTACGGTGAAGTCGTAAGGAGGGAAGATGAACTTGTTGGTCCAGCCGTCGTACGTCTTCAGATGGCCGTCGGTGCTGACGGTGCTCTCGATGGCTCGCATCACGGTGGTGCCTACGGCGCAGACCTGCTTGCCGAGGTCTTTGGCACGGTTCACCTTCTGTACGGCTTCTTCGTTTACAATCACTTGTTCTGAGTCGGTTTTGTGCTTGGTGAGGTCTTCCACGTCAATGTCGCGGAAGTTGCCCAGACCGGCATGCAGGGTGATGTAGGCAAAGTCGATGCCTTTGATTTCCAAACGCTTCATCAGCTCGCGGCTGAAGTGCAGACTGGCGGTGGGAGCAGTCACCGCTCCCTCGTTCCGTGCAAAGATGGACTGGAACCGTTCGGCGTCTTCCGGTTCGGCCGGACGGTTGATGATGCTGTGCGGCAGCGGTGTCTCGCCCAGCGCATAGAGGGCTTTCTTGAACTCGTCGTGCGGGCCGTCGTAGAGGAAACGGAGCGTACGTCCGCGCGAAGTGGTGTTATCAATCACTTCGGCCACCATGGAGTCGTCTTCGCCGAAGTAGAGCTTATTGCCGATGCGGATTTTGCGGGCGGGGTCTACCAGCACGTCCCACAACCGGAGTTCTTCGTTGAGTTCGCGCAGCAGGAACACTTCGATGCGTGCGCCGGTCTTCTCCTTGTTGCCGTACAGTCGGGCGGGGAATACCTTGGTGTCGTTGAAGACAAACACATCCTTATCGTCGAAATAGTTCAGAATGTCTTTGAATGTCTTGTGTTCGATTTTACCCGTTTTGCGGTGCAGCACCATCAGGCGCGACTCGTCTCTGTACTTCACGGGATGCAAAGCAATCCTCTCTTCGGGAAGTTGGAATTTAAATTGCGACAGTTTCATATTTATATAATGTATAAAGGTGTCGGTATGGATCGGGTGCCGATAGAAGCACCGGCCACGGCACGACGTTACTAATTCAATCTCTGTTATTCTCTTCCGTTTCTACCTCTTGCGCGTCTATCCAGTCCCTGAACTTGAGCGGGTCGAGGCAGTCTTCCACGCGCACATTGCCCACGCGGGTGCGTTGCAAGGCGGTGAGGTGCGCCCCGCTCTGCAAAGCTTCGCCGATATCGCGGGCCAGGGCACGGATGTAGGTACCTTTGCTGCACACTACCCGCACCTTGATTTGGGGCAGGTTGCACTCCAGCAGCTCTATCTCGTCGATGACCAGCGGTTTGGGCTTCAGCTCCACTTCCTTGCCTTTGCGTGCCAGGTCGTAGGCGCGTTTGCCGTTCACCATGCAGGCGGAAAAGGCGGGAGGTACTTGGCGTATCTCGCCGACGAACTTCTTCAGCGCTTCCTCCACCAACTCGCGGGTGATGTGCTCTGTGGGGTAGACGGCGTCTATCTGGTGTTCCAAGTCGTAAGAGGGAGTGGTGGCGCCCAGTTGTATGGTGGCTATATACTCCTTTGTATGATATTGAAACTCTTCGATTCTTTTCGTGGCCTTGCCCGTGCAGACAATCATCACGCCCGTGGCAAGCGGGTCGAGCGTACCGGCATGGCCTACCTTCAGCTTCTTCACTTTCATTCGCCGGCAGATGTGGTAGCGCGCATGTCCCACTACCTTGAACGATGTCCAGCCCAACGGCTTATCGAAATACAATACTTCTCCTTCTCTGAAATCCATGCTTGCTTATATTTCCAGTGTGTGCCCCGCCAACAACAGAAGCAGTATCAGTCCGCCCACCACGATGCGATACCAGCCGAATGCCTTGAAGCCGTACTTCGTGACAAAGCTGATGAAGAACTTGATGGCCAGCAGTGCTACCACGAACGCCACGACGTTGCCAATTATCAGGGCGGAGATGTTGTTGACGATGATTTCCGTCCCCCCGTCGACGAAGAGTTTCAGTATCTTGTAGGCGGTAGCTGCGAACATGGTGGGGACGGCCAGGAAGAACGAGAACTCGGCAGCCTGCTTGCGGGTGAGTCTTTGCGCCATGCCGCCCACAATGGTGGCCATGGAGCGAGATACGCCCGGTATCATGGCGATGCACTGAAAGAGGCCGATGTTGAAAGCCCGCTTCTCGGTCAGCACGGTGTCTTCGCTGCCTTTATCGAATAGCTTGTCGCAGAACAGCATGAATATGCCTCCGATTACCAGCATTGCGGCAACTACCGTCACGCTCTCCAGCAGCTCGTCTATCTTGTCGCTGAACAAAAAGCCCAGCACAACGGCAGGGATAAAAGCCACGAACAACTTCCAATAGAAATCGAACTTCTGCAGAAAGCGTTTCACCCAAATGCCGAACTTTTCGGCTGTTTCTTTTCCGGCAGTGGCCTCGGCATCGAACACCTTGACGGGATTAAGCCGGAAGAAACGCTTCCGGTACAGCCACACCACCGACAGAATGGCGCCGAACTGAATGATGACCGTAAAGGCTTTGACAAAGTCTGTGCTCTCTACCCCCAAGAGATGCTGGGCAATAATCATGTGTCCGGTAGAAGATACCGGTAAGAACTCCGTCAGTCCCTCGACAATGGCAATGACAATGACCTCGAATATGCTTAAATCTCCCATCAGTCTTCAGTCTGCTATTTCTTCGCCTTTGGTTTGCGCAACACGGCGTATATGATGAACACAAAGCCTGAAAGGCATATCACGGGAGCCACCTTGATGCGTCTGACGCTGAAGATGTCCGGTTCGAAAGCAGCCTGTCCGGATGCGGGGCCGGTCATCAGAAGGAAACCGATGATCACTACTGCCATGCCCGCGGCCAGCAGGATGAAGTTGGTCTTGTCGAAAGCGAATTTCTCTTTACTCATTCTTTGGTTACATTAAAGTATTCTGATAGGATCCTTGCTCGTCGAAAGAGGATGCGCAAGGGCTTTCAATATTTATATATAATACAACGTATTTGCCTTCATCCTGAGATACTTGTTGATGGAAAGCAGCGCGCACAGGCAAGTGATGAGCACGCCGAAAGCCAACACGGCAACAGACACCAACAGCATGATGCCGGGGGTAATGACCCGCACCAAATCCGGTTCGTAAGATACCAGCCATCCTGCCGCTCCCCACAGAATGCCGTTGGCTACAAAGGCGGCCAGCACACCTATCCAGAAGTTACGAAGCAAGAACGGGCGGCGGATGAATGACCAGCTGGCCCCCACCAGCTTCATGGTGTGTATGAGGAAGCGCTTGGAGTAGATGGTCAGCCGGATGGTATTGTTTATCAATGCGAAGGAGATAAAGGTCAGTACTACCGCCAGTCCCAGCAACAGCAGGCTGATGTTACGTATATTGTCGTTCACGGCATCTACCAGTTCTTTCTGATAGAGCACTTCCTGAATGTCGGTGTTCTTCTTGATGAGCTTTTCAATCTTGGCGATACTGTCCGAATTGGCGTACTCCGAATGCAGCTTTATCTCGATGGAGGCGGTGAAAGGGTTATAGCCGAGGAATTCTTGAGGGTCGGTGCCCATTGCCTCGGTCTGTTCGCGCAAGGCTTGTTTTTTGGAGATGTACTCCGTTTGCTTCACAAAGGCCTCCTTGTCCAGTCTCTTCTGGAGTTTCAAGATGTCGCTCTCCTTCATGTCATCGCTGAGGAGCACAGAGAAGCTGATGTTCTCTCTGACATAGACGGAAAGGTTATGCGCCGCCAATACGAAAAATACCACCAGCCCCAGCAGCAGTAACACCAGCGTTGTGCTGATGCTGGACGTGATGAACTGCATATTGAAAAAGGATACCGAGTTCTTTTTAGCCTTCATTGGTCACTGATTATAAGTTTAGAGATTGTTCTTTCCCTGTCATTTCTTTCTGAATATGTAAATCATCGAACTGCTGCGCTCTTTCTTGGCCAGTGCGCTGAACCAGGCCATTGTGCCCACCGTCATTCCTCTGAGGAAAGTGCACGAGTGTTTCAGGTGCTTTTCTGTCAGCATGGATACGTAGAAAGCATCAAACGGCATGGAATGCCTCCCCGACAGGATAAACCCGTGCTTGGAACCGAATTGCTGCATGGTGTCCGGCGTGAAATGCCACAGGTGGCGAGGCACATCGTAGGCCGCCCAGAAAGCCCCGTACTTCTTTGCGTCGTAAGAAGAGCAGTTGGGCACCGCCACTATCAGCACTCCCTTGTCCGTGAGTAGGGCATGCATAACCTCCCATGTTTCGTTGAGGGGCTCCAGGTGTTCCATGACGTGCCACAGCGTGATGACGTCGAAACTGCCGGAAGACAGGCTGTTCAAAGCGGTATGAGGCTTTACGTCCAGGTTGAAATGCGCTTGGGCGAATGCACGTGCCCGCGCGCTCTTTTCCACGGCTTCCACCTGCCAGCCGCGGCGTTGCATGGCATCTGCAAAATAGCCGGTCCCCGTGCCGATGTCCAGCAGGCGGCCCGTTTTGCGGTGAGCTTCACGAATCACCAGATGGGCTTTGCGCTTCAGCATGTAAGTGCGCACCCAGTGGTAGACGGAGTTCATCGCTCCTTTCTTCGTGTCGGAATGAGAAATGTAATCGGGGGTTTCGTAGTAGCGTCCAATCTCATCTTCCGCAGGGAAGTCTTGCGTGAAGAGAAACCCGCAATCCCGGCAACGGAACAGGTGAAACATTTCGCCCGAAGCATAATGGTCTACGCAGGTCAAGGCTGGTTCCAGACGGGTTCCGTCGCACAACGGACAGGTTTTAATCGTGAGTCTATTCATCGAACGTTCTACAAACAGGAAAATGTGCCCCGAACGGTACGGGACACATCAACCCTTAATTTGCAGCAAAAGAACAAATAAAAAGTGATTTGTGTGCTCTTTGTTAAGGAGATTTAAGAGTGAGGTCCATTCATTCGCTATCTTTCAGGTCGGAGAACTTCCTCTCCTTTCAGTGTGGCGGAACTGGACTCGGTTATCTTCACCTTGACCAAGTCGCCGATGCGGTGATTGCCACGGTCGAAGATCACCACGCGGTTCTGCTCCGTGCGTCCGAACAGTTGGTTGCGGCTGCGCTTGCTCACCCCCTCGGCCAGCACTTCGCAGGTCTGGCCCACACAGCGGGCGTTGGCTTCGGCGGAAAGGCGGTTCTGAAGGGCGATGATTTCGTTCAGGCGGCGTACCTTGACCTCTTCGGGCACATCGTCGGGCATGTGCTTGCTGGCATACGTGCCGGGGCGCTCGGAGTACTTGAACATGAAGGCGGCGTCGTATCCGCAGGCCTCCATCAGCGAGAGAGAGAGTTGGTGGTCTTCCTCCGTCTCGGAATGGAAGCCCGAGAAGATGTCGGTAGACAGTCCGCAGTCAGGCACAATGCGGCGGATGGCAGCTACACGTTCCAGGTACCACTCACGCGTATATCTCCGGTTCATCAGCTTCAGGATGCGGCTGCTGCCGCTCTGCACCGGCAGGTGGATGTGCTTGCACACGTTGGGCATATCGGCGATGACCTGCAAGGTCTCGTCGCTCATGTCCTTGGGGTGCGAGGTGGTGAAGCGCACGCGCATGCCCGGTGCGGCCTCGGCCACGATGCGGAGCAATGCGGGGAAGCCTACCACCGTTCCGTCGGGTCTCTCAAAACGGTAGGAGTTGACGTTCTGCCCCAGCAGGGTGACTTCTTTGTAGCCTTTCGCCACAAGGTCGGCCACTTCGTTGAGGATGCTCTCCACGTCGCGGCTGCGTTCGCGTCCACGGGTGTAGGGCACGATGCAGTAGGTGCAGAAGTTGTTGCACCCGCGCATGATGGACACGAAGCCCGAGATGTGGTTTCCGCAGATGCGCGAGGGGATGACGTCCCCGTAAGTCTCTGTAGTAGAGAGTTCCACGTTCATGGCTTTTTCGCCCGCTTCTACCGCCGCAATCAGTTCGGGCAGCGTGAGGTAGGCATCGGGCCCTACCACTAAATCCACGTGGTGGTTGGTGATGAGGTCGTCTTTCACACGTTCGGCCATACAGCCCAGCACGCCTACAATCAGTCGCCGTTTCTTCTTCCTGAGTGAATGGAAGAACTCCAGTCTACTCAAGATTTTCTGCTCGGCGTTGTCGCGGATGGAACAGGTGTTCATAAACACGGCGTCGGCCTCGTCCAGCGTCTCGGCCACGGAGTATCCCGCCATCTGCATGACGGAGGCTATCACTTCGCTGTCTGCCACGTTCATCTGGCATCCATAGGTTTCGATAAACAACTTCTTGTTGTCGTCGGCAGTTGCAGATTTAGAGTCTGCTCCCGTTACATTTCCCATACTTGTCTTTTCGTTATTGTGATTCAGAAAACAGCCTTTTGCGCATCCTCCGCGTTCTTTAGGTGGAGGTAACAAAAGCGTGCGCAAAGATACTTCCTTCGCCCCAAATACAGAAAACTCTCCGGGTTTTATTCGGACGGGGAAAAGAGGAATGCCGCCCGAAAACAGATCGTCTGCCGGAGAAAAACGCTTTGACTTGATATACGATGGATGAAAAGAGTTATCCCCCTCTCTATCCCCTACGGTGAGGGCGATTGGAGAGGGGGTTGACAAAGGCTTGTGTTTGACCTTGTCAGACACAAGCCTTTGTCGCGCAGAACACCAGTCTTTGTCATGTAAAACACCAGCCTTTTACGGGAAAGACACCAGCCTTTGAGAAAAGGAAGTTGGGTACGGTGAGAAACGCTGAGAACATGTGCAGAAATACCCGCTTTTTGCACATGAAAAGAAGAAC
>CAUUOT010000020.1:0-9633 GCA_963546815.1 uncultured Bacteroides sp. | reverse complement strand
ATAAGAAGGGAATTACACCTTATTATATATAGAACTCTGGTCGTATGAAGAATTTGCGTATTTTTGCGACATACGATATGAATACTCCGAACCAAATCCCTAAAAAGATGACCAAACAAACCTATTTCCCGCTATTGATATCCCTGTTGCTCTTAGGAAGTTGCCAAAGCGTAGAACAACTGTCCATAGACTATATGCTCCCGGCAGAAGTCAACTTTCCTGCAAGCCTGAGGCGGGTGGCTGTTGTGGACAACATGCCTGCCACGCCCCAGAACAAACTAATCGCGGGTGAGGAAAAACAAAAGAAAAACGAGAACGAGTTGGCAAGACTGACCGGCTACCATAACGGAGACGCGGCTGTGGCTGCCGAATCGCTGGCGGAAGCATTGGCCGCGGAAAACTACTTCGACGAAGTCGTCATATGCGACTCCGCGCTGCGCAGCAAAGACATCAACCCGCGTGAAAGCACCTTGTCGCAAGAAGAAGTAAACGAATTGACCCGAAGTCTGAACGTAGATTTCCTGATAGCGATGGAGAACATACAGATGGGCTCCATACGCAAGATAAGTTTCATGCCTGAATGGGGCGTATTCGTGGGTACCGTCGACGTGAAGATTTATCCCACGGTAAAAGTTTATCTACCTACTCGCAAAGGCCCCATGATAACCATCACCGGCAGCGACAGTATCTTCTGGGAAGAGGCGGGAAGCAGAGAAGCCGACGTACGTCACCGCCTCCTCTCAGAGGAAGACATGCTGAAACAAGCCTCGAATTTTGCCGGGAAGATCCCGGTGAAATATCTGCTCCCTCACTGGAAGACGGAGAAACGATATCTCTTCGGTGGTGGATCGGTGTCCATGCGTGATGCTGCCGTTTATGTCAAAGAAGAGAACTGGCCAGAGGCTATAAACCTTTGGCAACAAGTCTACAATGCCCGGAAAGGGAGACAAAAGATGTATGCCGCCTGCAACATCGCTCTGGCCCACGAAATGCAAGACAACATCGACACCGCCTTAGAGTGGGCAATGAAGGCGCAAGACATTGCGCGCGAAAAGGATAAATCCCACACGTTCTACTCTTTCATCTCCACATACGTGAACGAATTGCAGAAACGAAAAGAAGGAATGGTGAAGCTGAAGATGCAAATGAGCCGGTTCAACAGGAAAAGATAGCCATGCACCACGTGTTTTTTCATCAGTAAGCACACTATATCAATACTTTTCGATATATTTGGACAATCATTAAAAGAAGAAGCCACCTTGATGCTCAGTCAACAGTAGTTATCACTCTTGGAAGATAGCATCAAGAAAGCAATTGGCAGATATACTTGCCCTTGCGAACAAACCGTTGTTACGGATATCCATCTGCAACCTAACCAGAACTCGGGCGAACTGTCTGTCTTCGATGACGAAGACGAGGAGTTGGTCAACGTCACCATAGAAGAATGGATGACTTACGACGGTGACGACTTCTACGAGCATGTGGAACAAATTCTCACTACACTACTCTGTCGCATGAAGAGCGAAGGAGCCTTCGACAAGATGACCATCCTGAAGCCGTTCTCGTTCGTCTTAGTGGACGAAGAAAAAGAAACCCTCGCCGAGCTCTTGCTGATGGACGACGATACGCTGATGGTCAACAACGAACTTCTGAAAGGACTGGATGAGGAACTGGACGCTTTCTTGAAACACCTGCTGGAGAAGTAGTCAAGAGGTTTCTTTCGTCGGACTCACACTAAAAAAGGACTTTGGGGTCACATCTCCAAAGTCCTTTTTATCTAGCACATCTCCGCAATTCACGCCTTGCGCAGAGCCGCTATACTCTCTTTCAGGGAGCTGATGATGCTTTCGGCATCTGCTTGCTTCTTTCGTTCCATCTCGATGACAGCTGCCGGAGCGTTGTTCACGAACTTCTCGTTATTCAATTTGTTCAATACGCCTTGTAGGAAACCTTCCTTGTGCTTCAGTTCGGCCTCCATGCGGACTATTTCTGCTTCAACATCAATCTTACTGCCAAGAGGGAGCGCGTATTCTGTCGTACCCACCATAAAAGAGGTTGCACCATCTGTTTTGGCCTCTACCACATAGATGGCCGAGAGGTTACACATCTTGGTGATAACAGCATCGAACACAGCCACCGGACTCTCGCCGACCACCTGCAACTCGAGCGCCTCTTTCTGCGCAATGTTCTTCTGCAGACGGACAGAACGAATGGCGCCGATGACCTCCTTCACGACTTCAAAGCGGCTCACTACTTCTTCATCTACCTGCGTGGATATGGAAATGGGGCTTATCATTAGGCTCTCCCCCTCCTTGCGGTCGGACAAGTGCTGCCACAACTCTTCGGTAATGAAAGGCATGAAGGGGTGCAACAAGTGCAGCAGGTTGTCGAAGAAACCGATGGAATCCTCGTACACTTGCTTGCTGACAGGCTGACCATAGACCGGTTTGATTATCTCCAGATACCAAGAAGAGAACTCGTCCCAGAAGAGTTTATAGACGGTCATCAGCGCCTCGCTCAGGCGATATTTGCCGAAGAGATCAGCCACTTCGGCAGCAACCGCATTCTGCTTGGACTCGAACCAGCGTATGGCCAGTCGGGAGGCTTCGGGCACGGACGCCTCGGCACTCACTTCCCAGCTCTTTATCAAACGGAAGGCGTTCCATATCTTGTTGCAGAAGTTACGACCCTGCTCGCACAGCGCATCGTCGAAGAGAATGTCGTTACCGGCAGGAGCGGAAAGCATCATGCCCATGCGCACGCCGTCGGCGCCGTACCTGTCTATCAAATCGAGCGGGTCGGGAGAGTTACCTAGCGACTTAGACATCTTGCGTCCCAGCTTATCGCGGACAATGCCCGTAAAATAAACATTTCTAAACGGCATCTGACCTTCATATTCATACCCTGCCATAATCATGCGTGCCACCCAGAAGAAGATGATATCCGGTCCGGTGACCAAATCGCTCGTGGGATAATAGTAACTGATTTCCTCATTGCCGGGGTTGTTGATACCGTCAAACAAAGAGATAGGCCACAACCAAGACGAGAACCACGTATCCAGACAGTCCTCATCTTGACGGAGGTCTTCGGCCCTCAACGCAGAGTTACCGGTCTTATCCTTGGCCAGCTGCAAGGCCTCTTCGAGCGTGGCGGCCACGACATAGCCTCCCCCGGGCAGGAAGTAGGCGGGGATGCGGTGTCCCCACCACAGCTGACGGCTGATGCACCAGTCCTTAATATTCTCCAACCAGCTTTTGTACGTGTTCTTGTACTTAGGGGGATAGAACTTCAGCTCGTCGTTCATCACCGGGGGCAAGGCAAGGTCAGCAAAATGTTGCATCTTCAGAAACCATTGCATGGATAGCTTCGGTTCGATGGGTACGTTGGTGCGTTCAGAGAAGCCTACCTTATTCGTATAGGCCTCTACTTTCTCAAGCAGTCCGGCGCGAGAGAGGTCTTCTTCTATCTGCTGCCGCACGTCGAAACGGTCCATGCCCACGTAGATGCCTGCCGCTTGGCTGAGCGTTCCGTCGTCATTGAAGATGTCAATGCTTGGCAGGTTATACTTTTCGCCCAGCATATAGTCGTTCACGTCATGGGCGGGGGTCACCTTGAGACAACCGGTGCCGAACTCTATATCCACATAATCGTCTTCTATCACGGGGATGACACGACCAACGAGCGGCACAATCACTTTCTTTCCGCTAAGCCATCGGTTTTTAGGGTCGGCAGGGTTGATACACATGGCCGTGTCTCCCATGATGGTCTCAGGTCGTGTGGTGGCCACCACGGCATAACGCCCTTCGGGATCGCCTTCTATCCGATACTTCAGGTAGTAGAGTTTACTATGTTCTTCTTTATAGATCACTTCCTCGTCGCTGAGGGCGGTGAGGGCCTTGGGATCCCAGTTGACCATGCGCACACCGCGATATATCAGTCCCTTGTTGTAAAGATCGACAAAGACGCTGATGACGCTGCGGCTGCGCACCTCGTCCATGGTGAAAGCAGTGCGGTCCCAGTCGCACGAGGCACCCAGTTTGCGCAGCTGTTTGAGGATAATGCCGCCGTGCTCTTCGGTCCACTGCCAAGCGTGCTTCAGGAACTCTTCGCGGGTGAGATCCGTCTTCTTGATGCCTTGTTCGGCCAGGCGGTTCACCACCTTGGCCTCGGTGGCAATTGAGGCGTGGTCGGTACCCGGCACCCAGCAGGCATTCTTGCCCTCCATGCGGGCGCGGCGCACCAGGATATCTTGGATGGTATTGTTGAGCATGTGCCCCATGTGCAATACGCCGGTGACGTTGGGAGGGGGGATGACGACGGTGTAGGGCTGCCGTCCGTCAGGTTTCGAACTGAATAGTTTGTGGTCCAGCCAATAGCGATACCACTTCTCCTCCACCTCGGCGGGGGTGTACTTGCTTGCTAATTCCATGCTGATAGTATCCATTTTATCATTGATTGTTGCGAATAACGGGCGCAAAAGTAACGAATTAAACGCTAAAACTCTATTTTTGCCGCTACAAAAGATATGGAAGAAAAACATCCTAATTCATACATACATAAACCGCCATGCACACCCGAGAAGAACAAATGAAAGCCTTCGGACGCATGCTCGACATCCTCGACCAGCTCCGCCTGAAGTGCCCGTGGGACCGCAAGCAGACCAACGAAAGCCTGCGCCCCAACACCATCGAAGAAACCTACGAACTATGCGACGCCCTGCTGAGGCGCGACAACGACGACATCTGCAAGGAGCTGGGCGACGTGCTGCTGCACGTAGCCTTCTACGCCAAAATGGCGTCCGAAACGGGCGAGTTCGACATGAAGGACGTCTGCGACCGACTGTGCGAAAAACTCATCTTCCGCCACCCCCACGTCTTCGGCGATGCAAAGGCCGAAACCGCCCGTCAAGTATGTGAGAACTGGGAACAGCTCAAACTGAAAGAGAAAGGCGGCAACAAACGCGTGCTGGCCGGAGTACCGTCCACCCTGCCCTCGCTCATCAAGGCCTACCGCATCCAGGACAAGGCCCGCAACGTAGGCTTCGACTGGCCCGAACGCGAACAGGTGTGGCAGAAGGTGGAAGAAGAAATCAGCGAGTTCAAGGCCGAAGTGGCCGATATGAACGCCGACAAGGCGGAAGAAGAACTGGGCGACGTACTCTTCAGCCTCATCAACGCCGCCCGCCTCTACCACATCAACCCCGACAACGCCCTGGAGCGCGCCAACCGCAAGTTCATCCAACGCTTCAATTACATCGAAGACCGCATACTCCAAGCCGGCAAAACCCTCAAAGAAACTCCCCTGGAAGAGATGGATAAACTCTGGGAAGAGGCCAAAAAACTCTCCTGACCCCTCTATCCATCCCTACAGGGCCCAAAGGGCGTCTACACCGTCGATGAAGAGCATCCGGACACCGTCGAAATTTGTCCGCTATTTTGGATGAGTTCGCAAAAACGGGGGGGATGCCAACTCGTCCCTGCACCCAGAGACAACCCGTCACCCTCCCCGTTTCGCAGAGGTCTGGCTTTTTTTATTCATAAGTTTTCAAATGCCGCACAAAGTAATAAATAAAGCGAGTTCGAGAGATTTTGACTTACAAAATGTCTAATTACATTTATTTATGCTTACTTTTGCGACCAAAAAGGTAATAAAGAGAAGCAATTTGAAATATAATTCCTCCTTTAGCCATACAATAGTAATAACCGATAAAAGAAAACAGATTATGAATGCAGTTAAGGTATTAGAAGAGTTGAAAAGACGGTTCCCCAACGAGCCGGAGTACCACCAAGCAGTAGAAGAGGTGCTCTCCACCATCGAAGAAGAGTACAACCAACATCCGGAATTCGACAAAGCCAATCTGGTGGAGCGCCTCTGCATCCCCGACCGCATTCACCAATTCCGCGTCACTTGGGTGGACGACAAAGGCAACGTGCAGACCAACATGGGGTATCGCATTCAGCATAACAACGCCATCGGCCCGTACAAGGGCGGCATCCGCTTCCACGCCTCGGTAAACCTGTCTATCCTGAAGTTCCTCGCTTTCGAGCAGACCTTCAAGAACGCGCTGACCACATTGCCTATGGGTGGCGGTAAGGGAGGTTCCGACTTCTCACCACGCGGAAAATCGAACGCCGAAGTCATGCGTTTCGTTCAGGCCTTCATGCTGGAGCTGTGGCGCCACATCGGCCCCGAGACCGACGTACCCGCCGGCGATATCGGCGTAGGCGGCCGCGAAATAGGCTATATGTTCGGTATGTACAAGAAGCTGACCCGTGAATTTACCGGCACATTCACCGGCAAGGGACGTGAATTCGGCGGTTCGCTGATTCGTCCGGAAGCCACCGGATACGGCAACATCTACTTTCTGACGGAAATGCTGAAGACTCGGGGCGAAGACCTGAAAGGCAGGACATGCCTGATTTCAGGCTCGGGTAACGTGGCACAATATACTGCCGAAAAAGTGCTGCAGCTCGGCGGAAAGGTGCTGACCATGTCCGACTCCGACGGATACATATATGACCCGGCAGGCATCGACCGCCAGAAACTGGACTACATCATGGAACTGAAGAACCTCTATCGAGGACGTATCCGCGAATACGCCCTTCAGTATCCGGGCGTAAAGTATGTGGAGGGGGCACGCCCTTGGAGCGAGAAGGCCGACATCGCCCTGCCTTCGGCAACGCAGAACGAAATCAACGGAGAGGATGCCCGGAAGCTGATAGCCAACGGCGTAATAGCGGTATCCGAAGGCGCCAACATGCCCTCCACCCCCGAAGCCATCCGCGTATTCCAAGAAGCCAAGATACTGTATGCTCCGGGCAAGGCGGCCAATGCGGGCGGCGTGTCGGTCTCGGGCCTCGAGATGACCCAAAACTCCATCAAACTGGGCTGGAGCGCCGAGGAAGTGGACGAGAAGCTGAAAAGCATCATGAGGAACATCCACGAGGCTTGTGTGCGATACGGCACGGAGGCCGACGGCTACATAAACTACGTGAAAGGCGCCAATGTGGCCGGATTCATGAAAGTGGCAAAGGCCATGATGGCGCAAGGCATCCTCTGAATGCAGGCTCCCCGACAGCTTCCACCCGTAGGAAGGGAGGGAAATCAACAGTGTTAAATACCTTTCGTCGATAATGTTATATCTTTGCAAGCACGGATACTGAAATCGATTAATAAATGATAGATAGCAATGGAAAAGAAAGAAATCCCGGTGCTGCTCCTGACCGGTTATCTGGGCAGCGGAAAGACCACGTTGGTAAACCACATCCTTTCTAATAAGCGCGGCATCAGGTTCGCCGTCATCGTCAATGACATCGGCGAGGTGAACATCGACGCAGACCTCATACAGAAAGGCGGCATCGTGGGCAAGAAGGACGAAAGCCTCGTCGCACTGCAGAACGGATGCATCTGCTGCACCTTGAAGATGGACTTGATAGAGCAACTGCAAGAAATCATGAAGATGCAACGCTTCGACTACATCGTCATTGAGGCCAGCGGCATCTGCGAGCCCGAGCCCATCGCCCAAACCATCTGCTCCATTCCCCGTATGGGCGGGGCGTACACCCGGTACGGCGTCTGCCGCTTGGATTGCATCGTCACTGTGGTGGACGCCTTGCGCCTGCAAAGCGAGTTTGCATGCGGCAACGACCTGACTCGCCGGAACATCGACGAGGAAGATATCGAGAACCTCATCATACAGCAAATCGAGTTCTGCAACCTCATCCTGCTGAACAAAGCTTCGGAGGTGCAGCCCGAAGAACTGAAACGCATCAAACAAATCATACGTACCCTACAACCTCAAGCCGAAATCATCGAATGCGACTATGCGAGTGTCGATTTGGAAAAGATGATCCATACCGGTCTGTTCAACTTCGAACGCGCGGCTACTTCGGCTGGCTGGATTCGCCAGATAGAACGCCCGGTAACCGAAGAGGAGGAGAAAGAGGCTCATCGCCATCATCACGAGGAAGAGGAGCATGAGCACGGACATCACCATCATCATCACGAAGGCGGAGAGGTGGAGGAGTATGGCATCAGTACCTTCGTATACTACCGCAGACCGGCTTTCGATCTTCATAAGTTAGATCGTTTCGTCGCGACCCAATGGCCCCGCGGCATCATTCGTGCCAAGGGAGTATGTTATTTCAGCAACAATCGGGACATGTCGTTCCTCTTTGAACAAGCCGGCGTGCAGAAGAAAATAACCGAAGCCGGTCTGTGGTACGCCACGGCTTCCGAAGAGGAATTGATTGAACTGATGCGACAAGAACCGGGGTTGCTACGCGATTGGGATGAAAAGTACGGCGACCGTATGCAGAAAATTGTGTTCATAGGCCAGCATCTGGATAAGGAACAACTGACGCGCGACCTCGACGCTTGTTTGGAGTAAGCGTTTAGTCTTGGTAAAGGAGAGGGGGAAGTGTTCGGCTAAAAGTGCTTCTCCCTCAATCTTTCGTAAACAGCGGGAGGAAGAAAGTAACGAACATCCTTTCCTTCGCTCAACGCTCGGCGTATGAAGGTGGAACTTATTTCGAAAGTCGGCGCAGCGGACAAGGTGACTTGTTTCGGCAAAGAAGTCGGTTCTACCGGATAGCCCGGACGTGGATAGATGATAATCCGGTTTTCGGCAAGCAGTCGCTCCGATTCGTGCCAACGGGGAAAAAGCGCCCAGTTGTCGGCTCCCACGATGAGAGAGAATGTTCGTCCGGGATATGTCCGCTTCAGCTCATCCAGCGTATGGACGGTGTAGGAAGGACGAGGCAAATGGAACTCGAAATCGGATGCGCGGAACTTCGGATAGCCGGCAATGGCGATCCGCACTAACTCCAGGCGGAACTCGTCGTCCATCAACTCTTTCTCTTCTTTCAAAGGATTGCGGGGGGTGACCATGAACCATACCTCGTCCAGTCCCTCGTATTCGCACAAATAGTTGGCAAGGGCCAGATGACCGATGTGCACCGGGTTGAACGAACCGCTGAAGACTCCGATAAGTTGTGTACTTCTTGGCGGTTTCATTGTTTCAAGAATCGGGTAATTACCTCCAAAGCCTCGGCTTTAGCGTCTTCTAGGTTATCGTTCACAATCACCGTATCGAACTTAGAGGCAAAGCTAAGCTCGTACTCGGCTTTTGCGATGCGGTTTTCTATGATTTCGAGGGGATCTGTTCCGCGCCCCACAAGACGTTTGCGTAACTCTTGCACCGAGGGAGGCTGAATGAATACCGACAAGGCCCGCTCGCCATAATATTTTTTGATGTTGCAGCCACCCACGACATCCACGTCGAACACCACGTTCTGTCCTGCTTCCAGTTGCTTTTCCACTTGCTCTTTCAGCGTTCCGTAAAAACGGTCTTGATACACTTCTTCGTACTCCAGAAAGTCTCCATTGGCTATGCGGCGACGGAATTCTTCGGGAGTCAGAAAGAAATATTCCACCCCGTCTCTCTCTGTTCCGCGGGGAGGACGGCTGGTGGCAGAGATAGAAAAGGCCAGGTTCAGGTTCTGTGCCAGCAGGTAGTTGATGATGGTAGACTTGCCTGCTCCTGAAGGGGCTGAGAAAATAATCAGCTTTGTCATCCGTCTGTCTTTATGATTACATCACGTTCAACACCTGTTCCTTGATTTGTTCCAGCTC
>CAUUOT010000019.1:0-9722 GCA_963546815.1 uncultured Bacteroides sp. | reverse complement strand
GCGTTCAGCCAATATAGCCGCGGCATTTGACTTTCTATATTTGTTTTTTATTTTACCTTTTTCATTCGGGATCTGTGCTAATTCATCACATTTGAAATAGTATTTACACATATTCAATGCACTATTATATACCTGAAGGGTATCGTAAGGCTTTCTTAAATAAGCATTTTCCATTTCTTTCTCACCTATCCTTTTTTGGATAAACCCTGCTACATCCCATGCATCGGCATTGTTCTTTGTTTCGGGATTGATTAAGGCCTGATTTATCAGTGCTTCTGCTTTGGCAAAGTCTGGTTTTACTTCATTAGCAATACTTTTAGCTTCCTTTATATTCTTTTCCTGAGCGAAAATGAAGCTTGTGGCAAGCAATAAAACCATTGAAAATAGTACTCTTTTCATGATTGTTGGATTTTTAATTAATTATTAATGTTGTCTACTGTCTATTTCTATATTTCCTTATTTACTTCTGTAAGCTCTTCTTCATTGTCTGAAGTGACTTTACATACGGAGCCGATTTCATCGTTGCGCTTTTCAAGATTGATAAGGCGTACTCCTTGCGTAGCACGTCCCATGATGCGTACATCTGCTACCTTCAGGCGGATGGTGATACCGGATTTATTTATAATCATTAAATCATTTTCGTCGGTCACAGACTTGATCGTTACTAATTTACCCGTCTTATCGGTGATATTCATTGTCTTTACACCCTTACCTCCTCGATTGGTCTTGCGATAATCTTCGATATCAGAGCGCTTACCGTATCCTTGTTCGGAAACGACCATGATTGTTTCTGTTTCTGGGTCTTTGATGCATACCATACCGACCACTTCGTCCTGACCGTCTTCATCTAACGTCATTCCGCGTACACCGGTAGCAGTACGTCCCATAACACGTACAGCGTTTTCATGGAAACGAATGGCCCGTCCATTACGATTGGCTATGATTATCTCATTGTTTCCATTGGTCATACGTACCTCGATTACACGGTCATCTTCACGGATTGTAATAGCATTGACGCCATTTTGGCGAGGACGTGAGTATTGTTCGAGCAATGTTTTTTTGATTATGCCATTCTTGGTACAGAACAATACGTAATGGCTGTTGATAAAATCTTGATCGTTCAAGTTCTTCACACGCAAATAAGCGTTTACCGCATCGTCAGAGTCTATATTCAGTAGGTTCTGGATAGCACGTCCTTTGGAGTTCTTAGTTCCTTCGGGTATTTCATATACTTTTAACCAATAGCATTTCCCCTTTTGAGTAAAGAACATCATGGTATTATGCATCGTTGCAGGATATATATGCTCTACAAAGTCTTCGTCACGGGTCTCGGAGCCTTTAGAGCCTACCCCACCCCGATTCTGTGCCCGGAATTCACTTAGCGGAGTACGTTTGATGTAGCCCATGTGTGAGATAGTGATTATCATCTCGTCGTCCGCATAGAAATCCTCAGGGTTGAATTCTTCCGACGAATAGACGATTTCGGAACGACGTTCGTCTCCATATTTTTCTTTCACTTCAATCAGTTCATCTCGAATGACTTTGCGGCATAGTTCGTCGTTCACTAAGATTTCCTCCAAGTAGGCAATCTGCTTCTCAATGTCTTCGTATTCGGCATGGAGCTGGTCTTGCATCAGTCCGGTGAGCTGGCGCAAACGCATTTCGACGATGGCGCGCGATTGAATCTCGCTCAGTTGGAAGCGTTCCATCAAGCTGGCGATGGCGTCATTCGGCGTTTTCGCGGCACGGATAATCTTGATTACCTCATCGATATTATCTGACGCAATAATCAGACCTTCGAGAATGTGCGCACGCTCTTTGGCTTTGCGCAAATCGTATTGCGTGCGACGGATGACTACATCGTGTCTGTGTTCGATGAAGTATTTTATGAGGTCTTTCAAGTTGAGCAGACGTGGACGGCCATGTACCAATGCCACGTTGTTTACGCCAAATGACGTTTGCAGCATGGTCATCTTATAAAGTTTGTTCAGCACAACGCTTGCGTTGGCGTCGCGCTTCACGTCGATGACGATGCGCATGCCTTCGCGGTCGGACTCGTCGTTGGCATTGGAAATTCCCTCTATCCGTTTTTCATTGGCCAAGTCTGCGATGTTCTTAATCAACTCGGCTTTATTGACACCGTAGGGAATCTCCGTCACGACAATCTTGTCGTGTGTCGAGCCCGATTCTATCTCTGCCCGTGCACGCATCACTACGCGTCCGCGTCCGGTAAGATAAGCCTCGCGAACGCCGCTCATCCCGTAAATATAGCCTCCGGTAGGGAAGTCGGGAGCTTTGACGTAGGTCATAAGTTCTTCGATGTCGATGTCGTTGTTTTCGATGTATGCCACGCAGGCGTCGATGACTTCGGACAGATTGTGGGTAGGCATGTTAGTAGCCATACCCACGGCGATGCCCGACGCTCCGTTTACCAAGAGGTTGGGGATGCGGGTGGGCATGACGGTAGGCTCTTGCAGCGAGTCGTCGAAGTTGTTTTGCATGTCGACAGTCTCTTTCTCAAGGTCTGTCATCATGTCCTCGCCTATCCTGCGCAGGCGGCATTCGGTGTAACGCATGGCTGCGGCGCTGTCGCCGTCCACCGAACCATAGTTGCCTTGCCCGTCCACCAGCATGTAGCGCATGGCCCAAGGCTGCGCCATGCGAACGAGGGCGCCATAGACGGAAGAATCGCCATGAGGGTGGTATTTACCCAACACCTCTCCCACCACTCTGGCGGATTTCTTATAAGGTTTGTCTGAAGTATTTCCTAACCCCATCATTCCGAAGAGAATCCTCCGATGAACGGGCTTAAAGCCGTCTCTGACGTCCGGAAGGGCGCGCGAAACAATGACCGACATGGAGTAGTCGATGTAAGACGACTTCATTTCCTCCTCGATATTGATTTTTATAATTCTGTCTTGTTCAATCATTTAACCTGATTATTAGTTATACATTCTCGGGTTTGTGAAAAACCATGCTAAAGTACTGCTTTTTTACGACATACAAAACATTTCGTTTATAAAAACTTCGTTCGGACTCCAGCTGATATACGGGAGGGTGCATGCGTGCACAGGCGGCTTTTACGCTTGTATATAAGGGCACGGCTGGTGAGCCTCCCCCCGCACTGGCATGGTGCGATGTACCAGAGCTATCGAATTATCTACTTGTAGATAAGAATTTATCTACTTGCAGAGAAATATTTATCTACAAGTAGAGAAGAATTTATCTACAAGTAGATAATTCGAACGGAGTATAAGGAAGACATTAGATTAATGCCCAGGCACGGTCTTTTCGTCCTGCATAATATGTCGTGTGCGGAAAGAGGAGAGGAAAGCGGCGCTGCGCAAATTTGTGGCACGGGGTTTGTTTACTGTGATATCAGCCGGGGTAGCGCGCGTAACGAATAAAGTGCGTATCTTTGTCCCGGGATAGTGTCTTTTAAAGAAAAGGAGAATAACAACGTATGAACAATCAATTTTCACAAAGAGTTTCGGATATTATCGCTTATGGCAAGGAGGAGGCCAACCGCTTGCGCAACGGGTATATAGGCCCGGAACATATTCTGCTGGGCATGTTGCGCGACGGCGGAGGGAAGGCGATTGAGGTTTTGACGAAACTCGATATCGACCTGAGGCGGGTAAAAAGTAGTCTGGAGGGCTTTCTGAAAGAAGCAGAGGATGACACCCTGCTGCCCGATGCGGACGTTTCTCTGTCTCCGGTGTCAGCCCGGATTTTGAAGCTGTGTATGCTGGAAGCTCGCTTGCTGAAAAGCGGAACGGCCGATACGGAGCATGTATTGCTGGCCATCTTGAAGGATGGCGACAGCCTGGCTGCAACCGTGCTGGAGGAGAACCGGGTGGATTATCAGACCGTATTCGAGCAACTTGCGATGAAACCCACCAATCCGAATGCCGGAATGGGCTTCTCTGAAGAGGATGAGGACGAGGAAGAGGATATGGGAACGTCTCGTTCGCCTCGCGATGCGGGTGGCCCGTCTGCGCGGACTGCATCCGGAAAGCCCACCAATGACACTCCCGTGCTGGACAACTTTGGGCTGGACATGACAAGGGCTGCTGCGGAAGACAAGCTGGATCCTGTGGTAGGGCGCGAACGCGAAATAGAACGCTTGGCCCAGATATTGAGCCGGCGGAAAAAGAACAATCCGGTACTTATCGGCGAGCCGGGCGTGGGAAAGTCCGCCATCGTGGAGGGGCTGGCGTTGCGTATTGTCCGGAAGAAGGTGTCGCGCGTCTTGTTCGACAAGCGTGTGATCATACTCGACATGGCTTCCGTGGTGGCGGGAACAAAGTATCGCGGACAGTTTGAGGAGCGCATCCGTTCCCTCATCCATGAATTGAAAAAGAACCCGAACGTCATTCTGTTTATCGACGAAATCCATACCATCGTGGGCGCGGGTGCCGCCGCCGGATCCATGGATGCGGCCAATATGCTGAAACCTGCTTTGGCACGGGGCGAGATACAGTGCATCGGAGCTACGACACTGGACGAATACAGAAAGAACATCGAGACAGACGGCGCTTTGGAGCGTCGCTTCCAGAAAGTGGTCGTAGAACCTACCACGGCTGCGGAAACCTTGCAAATCTTGAAAAACGTCAAGGGCAAGTATGAAGACCATCATAACGTGACCTATACGGACGAAGCACTGGAAGCGTGCGTCAAACTGTCCGGACGCTACGTCACCGACCGCAACTTTCCAGACAAGGCCATCGACGCCATGGATGAAGCGGGTGCGCGGGTGCATCTGACCAACATCAGTGTTCCGAAGGAAATGGAGGAACAAGAAAGGCAGATTGAAGAAGTGCGCAACCGGAAAACCGAAGCTGTAAAATCGCAGAACTTTGAATTGGCAGCAAGCTTTCGCGACCGTGACAAAGAACTTTCCGCCCGTCTGGACGAGATGAAAGCTCAGTGGGAAGCCCGCCTGAAGAATGACCGGCAGGTGGTGGGAGAAGAAGAAATAGCAAACGTCATCTCAATGATATCCGGTGTGCCCGTGCAACGCATGGCTCAGGCGGAAGGCCTCAGACTGGCTGGCATGAAAGAAGACTTGCAGATGAAAGTGATAGGACAGGATAATGCTATCGAGAAACTGACTAAAGCCATATTGCGCAGCCGCGTGGGCCTGAAAGACCCGAACCGCCCCATCGGGACATTCATGTTCCTCGGGCCTACGGGAGTGGGTAAAACACATTTGGCAAAACAGTTGGCCAAGTATATGTTCGGTTCTGCAGACGCTTTGATACGCATCGACATGAGCGAATACATGGAGAAGTACACCGTTTCTCGCATGATTGGTGCCGCTCCGGGGTATGTGGGCTATGAGGAAGGTGGACAGTTGACTGAAAAAGTACGCCGCAAGCCCTACTCCATTATTCTCTTGGACGAGATTGAGAAGGCACATCCGGATGTGTTCAATATCTTGTTGCAAGTGTTGGACGAGGGGCGCTTGACTGACAATTATGGCAGAGTCATCGACTTCAAGAATACGGTTATCATTATGACTTCCAATATAGGAACACGTCAACTGAAGGAGTTCGGGCGCGGTGTGGGCTTCACTGCGCAAAATCGCACAGACGACAAAGAGTATTCGCGCAGTGTGATACAGAAAGCCCTGGATAAGACGTTCGCCCCCGAGTTCCTTAATCGCTTGGATGAGATTATTACTTTCGACCAACTGTCGTTGGAGTCTATCACGAGGATTGTGGATATCGAGTTAAAAGACTTGTATGCCCGCATCGAATCGATTGGTTATCAGCTGAAGGTGGATGAAGAAGTCAAGAGATTCCTCGCGTCGAAGGGCTATGACGTGCAGTTCGGTGCCCGCCCGCTGAAGCGAGCCATTCAAAACTATGTAGAGGATGGGCTTTCAGAGTTGATTGTTTCTGCCGAACTGCAGCCTGGCGATACGGTGAATGTGTCTGTAGATAAAGAGAAGGATGGATTGAGCATTCAAAAGGCATAACCTTATCTTTTATAGATTACGTCAAAATGTCAGCCTCTTGAGGCTGGCATTTCTTTTGCGACAGCGTCTGCCAATAATATAATGTAAAACTCGTAAATATCAGTAAGTATGCAAAAAGGTAACATTGGGGTGACTACCGAGAATATCTTCCCCGTCATTAAGAAGTTCTTATACAGTGATCATGAGATTTTCCTCCGCGAATTGGTATCTA
Organism: uncultured Bacteroides sp.; assembly: GCA_963546815.1. Classification (GTDB taxonomy): domain Bacteria; phylum Bacteroidota; class Bacteroidia; order Bacteroidales; family Bacteroidaceae; genus Bacteroides. The sequence goes on along the minus strand of CAUUOT010000019.1, from coordinate 3,528 downwards.
ATGCCGTAGACGCCACACAGAAGCTGAAAACACTCTCTTCCATCGGCGAGTATAAAGGCGAGATGGGCGACCTGACCGTGCGTGTGTCGTTGGGAAAGGGTACGATTACCGTGTCCGATCGTGGTATCGGCCTTACGGCAGAGGAAATAGACAAATACATCAACCAGAGTGCCTTCTCGGGGGCGAACGATTTCTTGGAAAAATACAAGAATGACGCCAACGCGATTATCGGACACTTCGGACTGGGTTTCTATTCGGCCTTCATGGTGGCCAAGAAGGTGGAAATCATTACCAAATCTTATCAAGAGGATGCCAAGGCCGTGAAGTGGACGTGCGATGGCAGTCCGGAGTTCACCATTGAGGATGCGGATAGAACGGACCGCGGCACGGACATCGTCCTGTACATCGACGATGATTGCAAGGAGTTTTTGGAAGAGGCTCGCATCTCATCTTTGCTGAAGAAGTATTGCAGTTTTCTGCCCATTCCGGTTGCGTTCGGTAAGAAGAAGGAATGGAAAGACGGCAAGCAGGTGGAGACCGCCGAAGACAACGTTATCAACAATACCAGTCCACTGTGGACGCTGAAGCCCAACGAGCTGAAGGATGAAGACTACAAGAAATTCTACCGCGACCTCTATCCGATGTCCGATGAGCCACTGTTCTGGATTCACTTGAATGTGGACTATCCGTTCCACCTGACCGGAATCTTGTATTTCCCCAAGGTGAAGAGCAACATCGAGTTGAACAAGAACAAGATTCAGCTTTACTGCAATCAGGTGTATGTGACGGACTCCGTAGAGGGTATCGTGCCCGACTTCCTGACGTTGCTGCACGGAGTGCTTGATTCGCCGGACATCCCGCTGAACGTATCCCGCTCTTATCTGCAGAGCGACGCCAACGTGAAGAAGATATCGACCTATATCACGAAAAAGGTATCAGACCGCTTATTGTCTATCTTTAAGAACGACCGCAAGCAGTTCGAAGAGAAATGGAACGACCTGAAAATCTTCATCAACTACGGAATGTTGACGCAGGAGGACTTCTACGACAGGGCCAAAGATTTCGCCCTTTTCACCGATACGGACGGCAAACGCTATACGTTCGAGGAATATAAAACTCTTATCAAGGAGAACCAGACGGATAAGGAGGGCAACTTGATTTACCTATACGCCAACGATAAGGATGAGCAGTACAGTTACATCGAGTCCGCCGGGAACAAGGGATACAACGTACTGCTGATGAACGGACAGCTGGACATTGCCGTGGTGAGCATGCTGGAACAGAAGCTGGAGAAAGCCCGCTTTACACGTGTGGACAGCGACGTAATCGATAACCTCATAGTCAAGGAAGATAAACAGACGGAAGCGTTGGACACGCCTCGGCAAGAGGTGCTTTCCATCATGTTCAAAAGTCAGCTGCCCCGGATAGATAAAACGGAATTCAGCATCATTACCCGAGCCTTGGGCACAAACGCTTCGCCGGTGATGATTACTCAAAGCGAGTATATGCGCCGCATGAAAGAGATGGCCAACATTCAGGCCGGAATGAACTTCTACGGCGAGCTGCCGGACATGTTCAATCTGGTGCTGAACTCCGACCACGAATTGGTGAAAGCCCTACTGGCCGATGAGGATAAGCAATGCGCTGCAGCCGTAGCCCCCATCAGCCAAGAGATGGGCGACATTGACCAACAGCGCAACGACTTGAAGAAGAAACACGAAGGGAAGAAAGACGAGGAGCTGACCGCTGCCGAGAAAGACGAGATGGCTGCCCTGGACAAGAAAAGAGACGAGCTGAACACGCAGAAGGAAGAAATCTATGCCGCCTATGCCGCCAAGAACAAGGTTGTGCGCCAGCTGATAGACTTGGCGTTGCTGCAGAACGGCATGCTGAAAGGCGAGGCTCTGAACAACTTCGTCAAGCGAAGCATCGACCTGATAAAATAAGTCTTCCATATACCTTATTATTATAAAACAAGGGTATCGTGCCCCCTGTCAGGGCGCGATACCCTTTTTTGCAGGTTGGTATATACTCACGATAACGCTTTGAAATTTCACGTGATAAAACACCTCCTTTTGCGACGGGCTACCTGACCGTAGTCTGCCGTAAAACGATACAGGCATGTATAGCTCACTTATACATACACTCCTATCGAATTATCTGCATGCAGATAAATAATTATCAGCGTGCAGATAAATATTTCTCACCGTGCTGATAAATAATTATCAGCATGCAGATAATTCACTATTACTTGGTATATAATGGATGGCACTTCCCTTCTTCACCCGATATCCTTCTATCGGACTCAAGTCTCTATGTCATTGACTTCCTCGCTATAGCAAGACGGCAGAGGCTCTATGAAGGGGGGTGAGGCTCCCTTTATAACCCTATTTTCCCGTTGATTACTATATCATTGAAAACTAATGCCTATATTTGAGGCATAAATACTTACCTCTCACTCCGAACAGCATCATTATGAAAAGATTTCTGTTGTCTCTGTCCATTCTCCTGTCCGCCTTTACCCTGCACGCCCAGAAAGTGGGGCTTGTGCTGAGCGGCGGCGGGGCTAAGGGGATGACTCACATCGGCATCATCCGCGCATTGGAAGAGAACAACATCCCCATCGACTACATCACCGGGACGTCCATGGGCGCCATCATCGGAGCCCTGTACGCCATGGGCTATTCACCGGACGACATGCAGGCCCTGTTGCAGTCACCCGACTTCAAGCGCTGGTACTCGGGCAGCGTAGAGCCCGAGTACAAATACTACTTCAAACAGAATCGCCCCTCGCCGGAATTCCTTAATATCCGTTTCGACTTTCGCGACTCGCTGCACGTCAAGCCACAGATACTCCCCACCAGCATGGTCAACCCCATACAGATGAATCTGGTGTTCGTCGACTTGTTTGCCCGCGCCACGGCCGCTTGTCACAACGACTTCGATCGGCTGTTCGTCCCCTTCCGCTGCATCGCCTCCGACGTGTACAACAAAAAGGCAATCGTATTCCGCAAAGGCGATTTGGGAGATGCCGTACGCGCATCGATGAGCTTCCCCTTCGTCTTCAAGCCCATAGAGGTAGACGGCGTACTGGCCTATGACGGCGGCATTTACAACAACTTCCCCGCCGACGTGATGCGCGATGACTTCCACCCCGACATCATCATCGGCAGCGCGGTATCTGCAAATCCCGCAAAACCCCGCGAGAACAACCTCATGAGCCAGCTCGAAAATATGATTATGCAGAAGACGGATTACTCCATCCCCGATTCGTCAGGCATCGTCCTTACATTCAAATACAACGACGTCAACCTGCTCGACTTCGACCGCCTGCAAGAGCTGCACGACATCGGATACAACCGCACCATGGCCATGATGGACTCCATCAAAAGCCGCATCCACCGCCGGGTGAATGCCGACAACGTACGTCTGCGACGCATGGTCTTCAGGAGCAACCTGCCCCAATTCCGCTTCCGTGATATATACATCGATGGTGCCAACGCCCAACAGCAAGCTTACATAAAAAAG
>CAUUOT010000018.1:0-9830 GCA_963546815.1 uncultured Bacteroides sp. | reverse complement strand
AAGATAAAACTGCAAAAAGCCTTTGCCGAAGGATTTATTTTTTATATCCTCTCCACGCTGACCGTTACCATACAGTTTCTGTTCTATTTGCTGGACAGTCCTCGCCTCTCCATGATGGACGGCGGCGGATGGTTGTTCTACGTCACAGCGGCTTGCTCGCACGCAGCACTGTGGGCACTCATTCCTTACTTGATGGCCATGGTTGTGTGGCTTGCGTTTCGGCGCGAGCGGGCGGCGACCATAGTGCACATCGTCCTTGCCGCGTTGCTCAACCTCCTTGCCTACATAGACGGCAGCGTGTACAGCCTTTATAAGTTCCACATCAACGGCTTTGTTTTGAGTCTTTTGTTCGGTGAGGGCAACAGCGAGATTTTCACCTTCAGCTTCTGGCTTTACCTCAAGATGGCGGGCATTGTGTTGGGGGTGTTCGCCGCCAACGTATTGCTCCGCATGCTGGCTGGACGTTGCTATGCCCGCTTCCACCGGTGCGGCTTCCGCCCTGCGCTGGCGGTGCTGGTGCTGTTCGCGCTGTTCTCCAACCTCTATCATGCGTATGCCGCCGTGGCGCAGAAGACGTCGGTGGTGCGCAGCGCTTCCTGTCTGCCTTACTACTTCCCGCTCACTGCCACCACCTTGATGGTGAAGTTAGGCGTCGTATCGCCTGACGACATTGTCCGCATCGACTTCGGAAACAGACAGAATGCAACGGACCTCAACTATCCGATACATCCTTTGCAACATCACGGACAAGCCTCTCGCAAGAACATTGTCTTCATTGCCATCGACTCGTGGAACTACCGTGCTTTCAAGCCGGAGGTGATGCCCTGCATCAGTAGCTTCGCCCGCAAGTGCAGCCGTTTCGACTCGCACCTGAGCAGCAGCAACGGCACGCGCGGCAGTATCTTCGGACTGTTCTTCAGCCTGTCTTCCATCTATTGGACCGATTTCGAAATGTCCGGCATCCAGCCTTTGCTTGTGGACGAACTGCTGGCGCAAGACTACCGGATAGGCATCTATCCCAGCGCCACCATCGCCAACCCGCCCTTCGCCAAGGTGCTGTTCTCCAAGGTTCCCCACCTGCGTACCCACACTGAAGGACAGACCGTGTACGACCGCGATTGCCGCATCACGGCAGATTACCTGCAAGCGCTCGACACGCTGGCCGATGGCACGAAGCCTTTCTTTTCCTTTCTGTTCTATGATTTGGCGCATGGATTTGAATTGCCCAAGGAGAAGCTCCATCGCTTTCAGCCCTCTTGGGAGTTTGCCGACTACATGAAGCTGAACAACGATACCGACCCCACTCCATTCCTCAACCTCTACTACAACTGTCTGGCAGAGGCCGATTCGTTGGTGGGATGTGTCCTCAGAAAACTCGAAGAGAAGAAGTTGCTGGACAATACACTGGTCTTCCTCACCGGAGACCACGGACAAGAGTTCAACGAAAATCACAAGAATTATTGGGGACACGGCAGCAACTACTCGCCCGCACAGACACACATCCCTTTCTTGGTGTATCGCCCCGGTGAGGAGCCGCGCACTTACAGTCACCGCACCACCCACTACGACTTTGCCCCCACGGTGATGTCCGAGATGCTGGGAGTGACCAATCCGCCTTCGGATTATAGCATGGGGCATCTGCTCACCGATACGTGCTCGCGCAACTGGCACGTCGTAGGCGATTACCTCAACTACGCTTTCATCGTGGAAAAACAGACCATTCTGGAGAAACGCCCCGCCGGATACGTGGAAATCTGCGACAGCGCACTGAATCCTTTAGAGCATTACAAGGTAGACACAAAAGGGTTGAACGAAGCCATCCGCTCCCTTAACCGCTTTTATAAATAAGAGGTCACGAGCCGCTCTATCACCGCCGGATAGTGCGCGTATTCCAATTGGTGGATGCGTTGGGCCAGGGTCTCGGGCGTATCGTCGGGCCGTACGGGGCACTTCACCTGGCACACCACAGCGCCCTCGTCATAGCGTTCGTTGGTATAGTGAATGGTGATGCCGCTCTCTGTTTCGCCTGCCGCAAGCACAGCCTCATGCACCCGGTCGCCGTACATCCCCTTCCCGCCGAACTTGGGCAACAGCGACGGATGGATGTTCACCATTCTTTCGGGGTAGGCGTGGAGGATGTTCTCGGGCACGCGCGCCAGAAAGCCTGCCAGCACCACAAAGTCGATGTCGTATTGCCGCAACGCTTCCAGCACCGGCTCCCCGTGCTCCCAATCGCTCTTGCCGAAGCAGGCGCACGGCACGCCCAATGCCTCTGCCCGCTGCAAAACGAAGGCGTTGGGCCGGTTAGTCAATACCAAGGCCACACGGGCCGAACCTTTTTCCCTGAAATAACGGATGATGTTCTCGGCATTTGTGCCGCTACCCGATGCTAAAACTGCAATGTTTCTTCCCATAAAAGCCTCTTATTCATGCACAGATTCGTAAAAAATGTGCAAAAAACTGCATTTAGTCGATTAAATATTTGCGAGTAATGATAAATATGCATTCCTTTGCACCGCAAAATTAAAGAAAGAAAACTAATTATTAATTAAAAACGAAAAGTTATGTCTGAGATTGCATCAAGAGTGAAGGCGATTATCGTCGACAAATTGGGCGTAGAAGAATCAGAAGTTACGAACGAAGCAAGCTTCACCAACGATTTGGGAGCTGATTCTCTTGACACAGTGGAACTGATTATGGAGTTCGAGAAAGAGTTCGGTATATCTATCCCCGACGACCAGGCTGAGAAGATTGGTACCGTAGGCGATGCCGTATCTTACATCGAACAACACGCAAAGTAATTATCCATCAGTTTATACACAATGGAATTAAAAAGAGTGGTAGTAACGGGTCTCGGCGCAGTTACTCCGATAGGCAACAGCGTTCCCGAATTCTGGGAAAACCTGGTGAACGGAGTCAGTGGGGCGGGACCTATTACTCATTTCGACGCCTCACTTTTCAAGACCCGGTTTGCCTGCGAGGTGAAAGGCTTCGATGCAGGCAAATACATCGACCGTAAAGAGGCCCGCAAGATGGACCTGTACACGCAATATGCCATTGCTGTGGCCAAAGAGGCGGTAGGTGACTCGGGTCTTGAGGTGGAAAAAGAGGACTTAAACAGAATCGGTGTCATCTTCGGTGCCGGCATCGGCGGCATACGCACGTTCGAGGAAGAGGCGGGTAACTACGCCTTGACCGGCAAAGAGAACGGCCCGAAGTTCAATCCGTTCTTCATTCCCAAGATGATTTCGGACATTGCTGCCGGGCAGATTTCCATCATGTACGGTTTTCATGGTCCTAACTACGCTACTTGCTCTGCATGTGCCACTTCTACTAACGCCATTGCCGATGCGTTCAACCTCATCCGTCTGGGTAAGGCCAACGCCATTGTCACCGGTGGTTCGGAAGCAGCCATTGCCGCTTGCGGCGTAGGAGGGTTCAACGCCATGCATGCATTGTCTACCCGCAACGACTCTCCGGAGACTGCATCCCGTCCGTTCAGCGCAAGCCGCGACGGCTTTGTCATGGGTGAAGGAGGCGGCTGTCTGGTGCTTGAAGAATTGGAGCACGCCAAAGCGCGCGGCGCCAAGATTTATGCCGAAGTGGCCGGTGTGGGAATGTCTGCCGACGCACATCACTTGACTGCTTCGCATCCCGAAGGTCTGGGAGCCAGACTGGTGATGCAGAACGCACTGGAGGATGCTGAGATGAAGCCCGAAGAAGTGGATTACATCAATGTCCATGGAACTTCTACTCCCGTGGGAGATGTTTCGGAAGTAAAAGCCATCAAAGAGGTATTCGGTCAGCACGCCTACAAGCTGAACATCAGCTCGTCCAAGTCCATGACCGGTCATTTGCTGGGTGCTGCCGGAGCGGTAGAGGCCATCGCAAGCATACTCGCCATCAAGAACAACCTTGTTCCTCCGACCATCAACCACGAAGAAGGCGATAACGACGAGAACATCGACTATGATCTGAACTTTACGTTCAACAAGGCGCAGAAGCGCGAGGTGAACGTGGCTCTTTCCAACACCTTCGGGTTCGGCGGTCATAATGCGTGTGTCATTTTCAAGAAATACGCAGAATAATCGAGGGATTCGTCGTGTTACGTAACCAAATAGATAAAATAAGACTCCTGTTCCATAGGGATAGAGAGTCTTATTTTTGTTTTTACAAAATTCTCGGTTTCTTTCCGCACGATATCAAAGTCTATCAACAGGCTTTGCTGCATAAGTCCACTTCGCTGCGTTCGGAGAAAGGACGCCCCATCAACAACGAACGGCTGGAGTTTCTGGGAGATGCCATCCTCGACGCTATTGTGGGCGACATCGTCTACCGGCATTTCGAAGGCAGAAAGGAAGGGTTCCTTACCAACACACGCTCTAAAATCGTACAACGAGAGACGTTGAACAAGCTCGCCGTGGAAATCGGTCTGGACAAACTGGTGAAGTATGCCACCCGCTCTTCTTCGCATAACAGTTATATGTATGGCAATGCTTTCGAGGCTTTTGTCGGAGCCATCTATCTGGACCGGGGCTACGAGTGTTGCAAACGGTTTATTGAGAAGAAAATTTTCAAGAGTTACATCGACCTCGAGCAAATGTCTCGCAAGGAAGTCAACTTCAAGTCGAAACTTATTGAATGGAGTCAGAAGAACAAGATGGAAGTGTCTTTCGAACTGATTGAACAACTGCTCGATAAGGACTACAGTCCGTTGTTTCACACCGAAGTGCGGATTGAGGGACTCTCGGCGGGAATGGGTGCGGGATATTCCAAGAAAGAGTCGCAGCAGAACGCTGCACGCGTGGCGCTGAAGAAAATCAAGAACGACGACGCTTTCAAGGAGGAAATTCTTGCGGCCAAAGAGTATAACACCCCCGCGGAAGAAGTAGCCGAGGAAGAAAGCGGCATCGCAGAACCCGCCATGGAAGAAGGCAGCGTGGAAGTGACGCGCTCTGCCGCCGATTGCTGAAGCGGCATAAACTGAAAAATGGAACTATAGATGCAGTTTGTGGTTGCATCTATCCGAAGCAAATCCCCATCCTGCGCCCCTGCACAACCAAATCATTATCCTCGGTCACAAGCTTCAGTTTGCCGGCAATCTCTTCAAGGGGGACAGAATCAATTTCACTTCCTTTCAGCGTAATCATGCGGCCGAACCTTCCGTCGGCTATCAACTCCGTGGCATGTCCACCCATACGGGTAGACAAGTTCCGGTCGAACGGCGTGGGTGAGCCGCCTCGCTGGATGTATCCCAAAACCGTTTCGCGCGTTTCGATGCCCGTTTCATACTCTATCTCTTGTGCGATGTATTCCGCCGCACGTTTCTTTCCGTCGGTACGGATGCCTTCGGCTACTACTACGATGGAGTAAGGTTTTCCTTTTTTCAGGCGGTTTAAGATGGTTTCACCCACGTTATGGATTTCGTAGGGAATTTCCGGTATCAGAATCACGTCGCCTCCCCCTGCCATACCCGAGTACAAGGCTATCCATCCCGCTTTATGTCCCATCACCTCGATAACCATTACCCGCTTGTGCGAGCTGGCGGTGGAGTGTAAACGGTCTATGGCATCTGTGGCGATGCTGACTGCCGAATCGAAGCCGAAGGAGAAGTCCGTTCCCCAGATGTCGTTGTCGATGGTCTTGGGTACGGAAACGATGTTCATCCCCATCGCTGCAAGTCTGGAGGCAGTTTTCTGCGTACCGTTTCCGCCGATGCAGACAATGCAGTCCAGTCCCAGTTCCGCCGCATTCCGTTCTATCAACGCAGGCTTGTCCACGTCAGACATCACCCCATTTTTTTTGAACGGCTTCTCGCGCGAGGTGCCCAGCATCGTACCTCCCTGATTGAGCAGCCCTGATAAAGAACTCTCGGTGAACAATTCCACGTCTTTTGTCAGTAATCCTTGGAAACCGCTGTGGATACCTATTACCTCCATCCCATAATGATTGATGGCCGTTTTACACACGCCACGAATGGTGGCATTGATACCGGGACAGTCTCCGCCCGAAGTTAAGATTCCGATTCTCATAAAGCGTCTAAATGATAAGAGACGTAAAGGTAGAAAAAAAGTAAAGAAATGACAGAAATGAAGATAAATAAGATTACTTTTGCAACTTCAATGTAGGTATTGATAACCATAAATGAATATCACGACACTTCTAAATAAGGCATATTTCAGTCCACGTCTGAAGGAAATCGAAGAGTATGCTGCTCATGCGGGCGAATTGCAGCAATGCGTGTTGCAACGACTTGTGGGAACGGCTTCCGACACCGAGTGGGGGAAGAAATATGACTACGCCTCTGTTCTCACATACGAAGACTTCAAGAATCGCCTACCCATACAGACTTACGAAGAAATCAAGCCCTACGTCACCCGCCTGCGTGCCGGAGAGCAGAACCTGCTATGGCCCTCGGAGATACGGTGGTTTGCCAAGTCGTCCGGAACGACGAACGATAAGAGCAAGTTCATTCCCGTCAGTCGCGAATCTCTCCGCGACACACACTACAAGGGAGGTAAAGACGCCGTGGCCATCTACTTGGGGCAGAACCCCGAAAGCCGCTTCTTCTCAGGCAAAGGACTGATCCTTGGCGGAAGCCACGCTCCCAACCTGAACACCAACCACAGCCTTGTGGGCGACCTCTCCGCCATCCTGATAGAGAACATCAACCCGCTGGTCAACCTCGTACGGGTGCCCGGCAAGCGCATCGCCCTGATGGAACACTTCGAACCCAAAATGGAAGCCATCGCGGCACAGACCATCCGCACCAACGTGACCAACCTCTCCGGTGTGCCTTCGTGGATGCTGGTGCTCATCAAGCACGTACTGCGGAAGACCGGCAAACAGACTCTCCAAGAGGTATGGCCCAACCTGGAGGTGTTCTTCCATGGAGGCGTGGCCTTTACACCCTACCGCGAGCAGTACAGGGAGGTGATTGGCAGCGGAAAGATGCACTACGTGGAGACTTACAACGCATCCGAAGGCTATTTCGGCACACAGAACGACCCCAGCGACCCCGCCATGTTGCTGATGATAGATTACGGCATCTTCTACGAGTTCGTCCCGCTGGAAGACGTCGGTTTGCAGAACCCTCGCGCCTACAGCCTTGAGGAAGTAGAGCTGGAGAAGAACTACGCCATGGTCATCTCTACTTCCGCCGGCCTGTGGCGCTACCTCATCGGAGATACAGTGAAGTTTACCTCGAAGCATCCGTACAAGTTCCTCATCACCGGGCGCACAAAGCACTTCATCAATGCCTTTGGCGAGGAGCTGATAGTGGACAATGCCGAGAGAGGACTGGCCAAAGCGTGTGCCGCCACCGGTGCACAGGTCTCGGACTACTCCGCCGCTCCCGTCTTCATGGACACGCAGGCCAAATGTCGCCATCAGTGGCTGATAGAGTTCGTGCAGATGCCGGACAGCTTGGAACACTTTGTCCGCGTGCTGGACGATACGCTGAAGGAAATCAATTCCGACTACGAAGCCAAGCGTCAGAACGACTTGGCCCTTCAGCAGCCCGAAGTCATCGTTGCCCGCCGAAGCCTGTTCCACGACTGGCTCGACAGCAAAGGCAAGCTGGGTGGACAGCACAAGATTCCCCGCCTCAGCAATACCAGGGAATACATCGAGGAGATGCTGAAGCTGAACAACTGACCCCCCCTCTTGTAAACGAAAGACGCGAACCGTACAGATGTCAAGTGAAGAATCTGTACGGTTCGCGTCTGTATTCTCTTAGAAGTTATACGCCAGTCCGATGCCCAGCACCTCTTTGAACTGCACTTTGGGACCTCGCTTCTGCCCGTTGTCATCGAAGGTTTTCACGTCGTCGTCGTACTTCAGCGTCGTGTTGACGGTGGCCGACAGAACCTTGTTTATCTTCATGCTGATCAGCATATCCCAGTTTACGTCTATCTTCCCGAACCCCTTGCTGTAAGGCGTGAAGAGGTCGGCGGTGGTAATCAGGTTCACGTTCTCCATCAGCTTCAGTTCCGCCCGTCCTTTGGCCAAGGCGCCGGCTTCCATCTTGAAGCGGTCTCCCGCATCCACGCCGAAAGCTCCGAGCGAGGAGAGGTGGTCGTCGTCGACGAAAGTCATCTTGCCGGTGATGGGCGAGAGCAGCAGCGAGTAGTTGCTCTTGGGCCTCCACTCCATACCCAGCGCAATGTTGGAGTAGGCCGGCGCCAGGAAGTTGGAGATGTAATTCGTCTTGTCGGGATAATTGTATCCTTTGGCAAACTGTGTATTGAAGTCGGCCATCAGCGTGTAGAACCACACCTCGTTCACGGAATAACCCAGCTGCGTGGAAAGTCCTATCTTGTCGGTGCTCTTCCTCATTCCCTGCGACTTGGTCTTAGACAAGCCGTAGTCCAGTACCGCGTTGGTCACCCACAGCCAGTTGCCCTTTTTGTGCGTCAGCGACGCGTTGAGGTACGCGTTTCCGGCGATGGAGTTCTCGCCGCCGGCCGACCAGTTGGCCATGGCCGTCTGCGACGTATTGACACCCGTCACGCCTTTCAGCACCCAGGCTCCTTCTTGATACCCTTTATCATCGGTCTGCGCCTGAATCAGGATGGCCGAAACGGCCGATAACACTACTGCAATAAATAATCGTTTCATTCGTACTTGTTGTTTTAGTTAGAAAAGTTCTCTCGTCAAGAGATGTATTTTGAAAAAACAACGAAGGCGACGCTTTTGTTCAGGAAAGAGGGGTCAAACGAGGGATAGACTCAACGTCGCGAAGAGGCGCTACAAAGGCTTGTCCCTTACCCTGTCAGACACAAGCCTCTGACGTCCTTGAACACAAGCCTCTTTCGGGAAAGACACAAGTGTTTGACTTCTTAAACACAAGCCTTTGACGGGAAAGACACAAGCCTTTGACTTTTTAGGCGGAAGTATTTGATTTTTTAGACGCGGATGACGCGGATGACGCGGATTTCTAAGTTGTTTTTCAGGCGCGGATGGCACGGATTACACGGATAAAAAAAGAAAAAGAAAAATCCGCGTCATCCGCGTCATCCGCGTCTGAAAGATAAAAAGAATCCGCGCCTGAGAAATAAAGAGAAACTTCAACCTCAAACAATAGATATTCATGGATTTATTGTAGTTTTGTCTTCCCAAATACAAAAAAACAGAATGTTATGGAACACCAACTGACCATCTACAACACCCTGAATAGAAGAAAAGAACTGTTCGTGCCCCTGCACGCCCCCCACGTGGGCATGTACGTCTGCGGCCCCACCGTCTACGGCGACCCGCACTTGGGACACGCACGCCCCTCCATCACTTTCGACCTCCTTTTCCGTTACCTCAAACATTTGGGCTACAAGGTGCGCTACGTGCGCAACATCACCGACGTGGGCCATCTGGAGCACGATGCCGACGAGGGCGAAGACAAGATTGCCAAGAAAGCCCGCTTGGAACAACTCGAGCCGATGGAAGTGGCGCAATACTACATCAACCGATACCACCGTGCGATGGACGCGCTCAACGTTCTGCCCCCAAGCATCGAGCCGCATGCCAGCGGACACATCATCGAGCAGGAGGAATTGGTTAAGAAGATAATCGACAACGGATATGCCTATCTGAGCGAAGGTTCTGTCTACTTCGACGTGGTCAAGTACAACAAAGACCATCACTACGGCAAACTCTCCGGCCGAAACCTCGACGATGTGCTCAACACCACCCGCGAGCTGGACGGGCAGGACGAGAAGCGTAACCCTGCCGACTTTGCTCTCTGGAAGAAAGCGCAACCCGAGCACATCATGCGCTGGCCCTCGCCGTGGAGCGACGGTTTCCCCGGCTGGCACTGCGAGTGCACGGCCATGGGC
>CAUUOT010000017.1:0-10090 GCA_963546815.1 uncultured Bacteroides sp. | reverse complement strand
AAACAAGGAAGAGATAGCAAACAAGGTGTTGAAAGACAAACTGACGCTTCTTCCCAAGAACAGCTTGCGAAACCCCGTGGTGGAAAAGATTCTGAACCAGATGGTAAACGTAATCAATGCCATCATAGACGCTTACGGCAAACCGGATGAAATACGTGTGGAACTGGCTCGCGAGTTGAAGAAGAATGCCAAAAAGCGTGAAGAGTTGAGTCAATCCATCAAACAAGCCACCAAAGCGCACGAGGAATACAAGGAGCTTTTGCAGAAAGAGTTTGGCTTGAAAAATGTAAGCCGCAATGACATCTTGCGTTACAAACTTTACAGAGAGTTAGAATCGCGTGGGTATAAAACACTGTATTCCAACACCTATATCCCGAGAGAGAAACTGTTTAGCAAGGAGTTTGACATTGAACATATCATTCCGCAAGCACGGCTTTTCGATGATAGTTTTTCAAATAAAACACTTGAAGTCCGTAGCGTAAATATTGAAAAAGGAAATCAGACAGCGTATGACTTTGTGAAAACGAAATATGGCGAAAGCGGAACTGACAATAGTTTAGACCATTATTTGCAGCATATCGAAGACCTGCACAAGTCGGGCAGAATATCGGAAACCAAATACAATAAACTGAAAATGACAGAGCAGGACATTCCTGAAGACTTTATCGAACGCGACCTGCGCAATACGCAATATATTGCCAAAAAGGCGCTGTCCATGTTGAACGAGATTTCTCGTCGCGTGGTTGCTACAAGTGGATCGGTAACAGACAAGCTGCGCGAAGATTGGCAATTGGTCGATGTGATGAAAGAATTGAACTGGGATAAGTATAAGGCATTAGGGCTGGTTGAATATTTTGAAGACAGAGATGGAAGGCAAATCGGTAGAATCAAGGATTGGACGAAACGGAATGATCATCGTCATCATGCCATGGATGCCTTGACGGTAGCATTTACAAAGGATGTCTTCATCCAGTATTTTAACAACAAAAACGCCAGTTTGGAACCCAACACCAATGAGGCCAGGATAAAGGATAAGTATTTTCAGAATGGCAAAGCGATTGCGCCCATACCCATAGACGAATTTCGCGCGGAGGCCAAAAAACAGCTGAACAATATTTTGGTTTCGATTAAAGCAAAGAACAAGGTCATTACAGGTAATATCAACAAGACAAAGAAAAGGATGGGTGTGGGCAAGAAGGTGCAGCAGACACCACGCGGGCAGTTGCATTGGAAACAATCTATGGCAGTGGCAAGCGATACTTGACAAAAGAAGAAAAGGTGAACGCTTCGTTTGATATCGAAAAGATTATGACTGTAAGCAAATCGGCTTACAGGGATGCCTTGCTGAAGCGTTTACGTGAAAATGACAATGATGCGAAGAAAGCGTTTTCCGGCAAAAATTCACCGGATAAACGGCCTATTTGGCTGGACAAGGAATCGAATAAGAAAGTACCTGAAAAAGTGAAAACGGTGACATCCGAAGCAATTTATACCATACGTAAGGAAATCTCTCCTGATTTGAAAATCGATAAGGTGATAGACGCAGGCATCCGGAAAATACTGACCGACAGATTAAACGAGTATGGCAATGATGCCAAAAAAGCCTTCTCCAACCTGGATGAAAATCCTATTTGGCTGGATAAAGAGAAGGGCATATCCATTAAGCGAGTCACCATTTCTGGAATCAGTAATGCGCAAGCACTGCATGTGAAAAAGGACAAGGACGGTAAACCTGTATTGGATGAGAAGGGCAGAAATATTCCTGTGGATTTTGTCAATACGGGCAATAACCATCATGTGGCTGTTTATCGCAAACCGGTTCTAGATAAGAAAGGACAATGGGCGGTTGACGAAACGGGCAATCCCAAGTATGAACTGGAAGAGGTTGTGATCAGCTTCTTTGAAGCAGTGACAAGGGCAAATCTTGGTCAACCGATTATAGACAAGGATTATAACGCGAGCGAAGGCTGGCAATTCCTTTTCAGCATGAAACAAAACGAGTATTTTGTTTTCCCGAATGAAAAAACCGGATTTAATCCGAAAGAGATTGACTTGCTTGATGCGGAGAATTATGAGTTGATAAGCCCTCATCTGTTTAGGGTGCAGAAATTCTCTTTGAAGGATTATTGGTTTCGACATCATTTGGAAACCACAATCGAGGATACAAGTAGTACGCTGAAAGGGGTGACTTGGATGCGTTGTTCAAAACTTCCGGGCCTTATGGTAAAAGTCCGTGTAAATCACATTGGTCAGATTGTATCGGTAGGGGAATATTGACGTAACCTGACGGTAGTGCCCGGTCTCGCGCATACGACATGTTTAACGTCGCATATGCGAGACCGGGCACTTCGTATATGTGAGGAGTACGGCCGGAAATACATAGATATTCAAGGAAAGAGATAAATCCACCTTATTCCTATATCGAACTCAGGTTACGTGTAGATTTCTGATACCTGATGCACGATGATTTCTCAGTCTATTCGCAGTACCACCACCCTTTGGTTGAAACGACGGAAGAAATAGGGTATCTTATACAACATCCTGAACAGAAGCGGGTAACGCCCGTGATTGTACTTGCTCATATAGTATTCCGTCTGAAGATGGATGCGCGGATTCCAGGCTTCCATTTCCTTCGTGTCGAGCACAGACCATTTGAACTCCACGTCCTTTCCTACCTTCTTGAGCGTGTCGTGCTGTTTGGTGTGCCCTACCAGCGAATAGGCCAGCATATCGAAAACAACGGTCGCCTTGTCGAGCTTGTCGCAAAGTTCCTCGAAGAACGCTTTCACTTTATCAGGGTCGAAATACATGAGTACGCCCTCTATGACGATTAAGACGGGTTTGCCGTACGACTTCACCCGCTCCATCCATTCATCGTCGAACATCGAGCCTGCTATGTACGAGTTGCGTTCAGACTCTTCAAGGCATTGCTTCCTGAGTTCGATAGCTTGTGGCAAGTCCAGGTCGTACCAATGCGTCACTTCCGGACGGTTCAATCGTTCATAACGTGCATCAAGTCCGGCTCCTAATTGCACAACCACCGCATCGGGATGTTGTGTCAGAAAAGCCCGTATCTCTTTGTCGATAAGACTTGCCCGTATGCAACATCCAGCCTGCGAAAACTTCGCGTTCTTGAACTTGGAGAAATCATAATCGATTCTGCGGAGTATCTCCACAGCCTTCTCATCACGCAGCAATGCATTCACTCCTCGAGCGGTTTCCGTCGCCTTTGCCCAAAGCGTTATCAGCATAGTCTCGGGCACATTGGTAAGTTTGCTCTTGATTTTATCGTTCATATCAGTTTAGAAAAATAAGAGGTATCTTGGCGTTTCGGCCTTGTATTTCAGGTATTCCTCGCCGTAAGTCTGCTCGCAATAACGTTCTTCTCCCAATACAATCAGATGCGTAGCGATGAAGAACAAAATCAAGATGATAAGCATCCATAGCGATGCTGAAGCGATGCAGACTCCCAACATACCTGTAAAGAAGAAAAAGTACATCGGATTGCGCGAATAGCGGTAGATGCCTTTCCTGATTGTCTTGTCGGCAGGGACGCCCCCATAACTGTGGAAAGCCGCGATGAAGGCCGCCATTGACAGAATAAAGATGATTGCTCCCACCGCAAACCATGCCGTCCCCCATTTGAACGGGATGAAGATAGAAAGTACGAGCAAGACTATCTGCAGAAAGGAGCTTATCGATGCGTTTATTTTGTCTTTCGGCGTATACCACGAAGTATCTACAGCCCGTTTCCCGCTTTCGGGATAGAGCGCCATGTACACAAATTGTATCAGCACCATGCCAAACGAAGGTATCCATGCGTTGAGCCAACCGGCTTGCAAGGTTGTGAAGAAAGAAGTTGTTTCCATCATTGTGCAAGTATCTGTTTTAAGTGATTATCAAAAACTATATTTCGCTTTCACCCATATCTCCGAGTTGCGTTTGTACAACCCGAACATTCCTTCTTTGCCGCCAAACCAGTCATATCCCGCGATGAGGCGTATGTGGTCGTTCAGCATGTAGTCGGCAGAGAAACGGCTGAACCATCCCTTGTGGTTCAGGTCGAAATAGGTAAAGTCGGAGAGCTGCAGCATGCTGCCCAGCAACTTCTTGCTCATATTGAACGTAAGCAGCGAGCTATGGCGAGGCTGTGAAATCTGCTTCTCGTAACCGAAGATGCTCTCACTGGAGAGCTGAACCGTCAGCATCCATTCATGAGGTGCATACCAGTCCGCGCCCACCAGCCAGTTCAGCGTGTTGAATCCCTTTTGAGGAAGGGCGGATTGCTGCGGCAGATAGCTGAAATGCTTGCCCATGTTGTAGGCAGCCTCACCCCGAAGAACAAACTGTCCAAGCGGTTTCGAAACGTCTCCACCGACAAATCCCATGCGGTAGTATCGGGGAGAGACGCTGACCTGCGTGGCGGAGGAGTGATACATCAGCACCGGCATTTTATTCCACGTATGCAAGCCCGCTACCGAGAAATCGACGCCCGGCAGAGCGAAACTCAGCCGTCCGCCATACTCCATGTTCGACAGTCTAAATGCCGGCTTACTTTGCCCGTCATTCCACACAAGCGGATGTTCTTCATTCTTCGGCAAGATGTACCAGGGGTTATGCTCTTCGGTGGGCAGCACATATCCCTGAAAGGTGGGGACAACCACCACTTCCAGCTTCATCTTCTCGTTGAACGTCAAGAAGCGCAACGCATTCACCGGCATGCGGATGTCGTCGTAGTCTTGAGCCAGAAACTCGCTCATGTCCATGGGAGAGACCAAATCGGTAATGCGCAGTCCGTCCGCCGCTCCCCAGATGATGAGTTGCCGGCCAAAGCGGAATCCCCAATGCTCTGCACGATGGTCGAGATAAGCTTCGCGCAACTCGAATCCGGTACGTTCCTTCATCAAGGCGTTGTAGGTAGCGTTGAAGGAGACGAAGAGCGACGAACCGCCGAATGTTCGTTCCACCTCGCCGCGCACGCGTGTACGAGATGACATCAGGTCGTTCGGGTTTTCGGTCTTCAAGGCATGATACGTATCGACGAATCCTTTGATGCGCCAGGTGGCGTCCGACTGTGCAAGGACACCTGACGACACTCCCGTCAGTGCCAGCAGAGCAAGAGTCTGCCGGAGCGTATCGGATACGTCTTTCCGCAACCATCGGAGTACGAGTGGAACATTCATCATGCGCTACATTCTTCCTTTTTCCAAGGTAGTTACGTTGAACTCGGCTTCCTGCATGGGCAGGTCATACTTCGGGTCGACGACTTCAAGAATGGTCTGATGTCCTGTCTGTACGTTGCTCATGTGCATCTTGCGTGCCACCCAGAAGCCCTGTACTTTGGTAATGTCCGACAACTCCAGGCTGCGGTGCAGTTTACCCATCTTGTCGTAGTATTCCACCTTGACGGGAATCAGGCAGTCTTTGCGTATCCACGCCGTTTTCTTGGAATAGATTTCTCGTTTATCCTTCGGGGTCGATTCCAGTACCCAGCACTGTTGTCCGTCCACCGTTGCTTCTCCCGTCAGCTTGTGAGTGTCTTCGTCCACACTGCGGCGTCCCATGTCGTCGTAGGTGAAGTCGCTGCCCATGAAGTAGTCCTGTTTGGCGGACGAACCACTGATGCGGCGCGTCTTCTTCATGGCCGGCAGATAAAGCCACTTATCATCGTCCTTGCTCGGATCGTCGTAATCCCACGTAAGGAAGCCCGTTCCCTTCACGTCGCCGGGATACAGGAAGAACATGATGCTTTTGCGGTCTTCCTTCCCCTTACCCACATCGATGGAGTAGCTGATCAGCTTCCGTTCGCGTACACTTCCCCGCTTGTTGACGAGCTTCATTACCATCTCCGATCGGCGGGTATCGCCGTCGGGCCGATCTTTCACCTTTTGTGCAATCTCTCTGCCTGTCTGTGCACGTGCGGCGGCGCACATTGCCGCCACCGCAACCAGTAGAAGTAAGCGTTTCATCCTACTGTTCTTCTTTTGCGCACTTGCTGCAGGGGCATTTCAATGACTTCCACAGCACAATCGCCAGCATGATATTGGCTGCAAGGATAAAGCTCAGCAGTGCGATTTGAGCAAGGCTGAAAGGCTCCTCGCCAAAGGTGGAGAGAAGATGGAACGCGTTGCCCACGCATAAGAGCCAAGCGTAAACGCTGCTGACCCACACGAACGGACGACTGCTCAAGAAGAGCGCCAGCAACGCGAATACCAGCGGCAACACCTCGAAGACGATGTGCATGACCGCCATATAGGACGGTTCGCTGCCGTCGGTATCGGGCAGCTGAAGGTTGACGCCGAAGAAGATGCCGTCGAGGGCAAAGACAGAATGCATACACAATCCCACGGAGATGAACAGCCACAGGATTGCACTTTTGATTTGAGAATTTGTTTCCATAATCGAGATACATTTAGAGGTTTATCATATCAGAGGTTATCATCCGGTAACCGGGTTAGTTCTCTTTTTCTTTTCCGAATATCTTGAACTTCTCGAAGAGCAGAGGCGTGATGCACAAGTCTGCCAAGAGCGCCGACACAACGCCTGCCGTCGACAATATCCCCATATGGACAAACGAAAGTCCGTCCGAAGTGAGATACACGGCAAAGTTAGCTGTGATGATGACACTGGTATAGACAATGGGGGCAGCCACTACACGGAACGAGCGGAGCACTGCATGGCGGTAGTTTCTCTGCCGGTCGAACTCCAGGTGTCCGTGGTTAATGAAATGAATGGTATCATCCACTGCCAGACCCAAAATCATAGGCATGATGGTGGCGGTCATCATGTCCAGCGGATAATCCAGCAGCCCCATCAGTCCGCCCACCACGATGGCGGGGGTGATGTTGGGAATCAGCCCGATAAGTCCGATGCGTACGCTGCCGAAGACCACCATCATAAGCAGGCCGATGATGACAAGCGCTATGCCGAACGAGAGCACCTGGCCGCGTGCCAGATACTGCATCATCACCGTGAATTGCGGAATGCTGCCCACGGTGGTTACCGTGGCTTCGGGGAAGAGCTTCCGGGCGTATGCCACCAAGTCATCCATGTTTCGTTCGGTTTCTCCGGAATTGTAGGTGCTCAGTTCCACCATCAGGCGCAGGCGTCGATACTCATAGTCCATCCAATATTCCGCTTCGCTGCCGCCGGCGTTCTCATAAAGCAGCAGCAGTTGCGCCACCTCGTCCGGGTTGTCGGGGACGACATAGAAGGCCGCGTCGCCGTCGTGCAGCGTCTGGTTCAAGTCCTTGAGAATGTTCAGCACCGACGTGGTGCGTTTGGTCAGCGGATAGGCGGCGGCATGGCGGGCCAGCGAGTCGAGCCGTACCAGGTTCTGGGGTGACTTGGCAAGGCCGTCTTCCGGGAAGTCTATCATCACATCATAGGGATAAATGGAACCCAGCTCGCTTTCGCCCACTTCGAGCATATCTTTCACGTAGGCTATTTTGCGTCCCATGGTACGGTCTACGTCGAAGGCCGTCTCTATCTTCGTAAACTCATAGATAAAGAAAGCCATCACCAGCCCCGTTACAACCAGAATCGAATTGCCGTGCCGCAGTACGCTTCTGCCCAAGGCCTCGAGTTTGCGGTCTACCCATCTTCCCCCCAACTCTTTCACCTTTTGGTCCGGTTGGCCATCCTTCCCGAAGCTGAGTATCGCAGGCATCACCGTCAGCGTGATGAAGAAAGAGAGCATCACGCAGGTAGACGAAGCAATGCCCACGAAGCGCATGGGCTGCATGGGGATGAAGAGGAAAGAGAGCAGAGCGGCGAAAGTGGTCAGGGCGCTGAACAGCACCGGCCACCCCACCTCGCCCACCGTTTCTTCTACGGCTTGCCGACGCTGCCCGTGCATGAGGAAGCGGCGACTGAAGTAGGAGTAGACGTGGATGTTATAGGCCACCGCCACGGCAAAGGTCAGCAGCATGGGAATGAGCATCATGCCGCTGTCTATCGTCATGCGGGCGTAGCCCAAGATGCCGTAGGAGATGACGATGGCGCCCACGGCGGTAAGCAGCGGCACCAGAATGCCCCTGACCGAGCGCGTGACGAAAATCAGCCCGGCGATGGAGAACAAGACGGCTATTCCCAGCACGCGCGGCATCTCTCTGTTCACCCATTTCATCTTCATCTCCGTCACGTAAGGCAATCCCGCCCCTTTGGGGTGCAGCTGGGCATACTTATCCTTGGTGACGATGCGCTGCAACTCGCGCCCCGTCAGTACTTCGGGGGCAATGGAGTGCCTGTCTTTCTTCCAGATGGAGTCTTCGGGGAAAGTGCGCAGCTTGAGCACAATCCAACTCAATGTGCCGTCTTTCGAGACGATACGCTCGGCGATGTAAGGCTTTTGATACACCTTGCGGCGGATTTCGTCCAGTCCTTCCGGGTCAGAGGGGATTTCCTCGGGAACAATCTGCTCGATGCTGATGCCCTCTTTGCTGCCCACCATGAATTCGATATCGGTTATCGAGGTGATTTTGTCGGCATAAGAAATGCTGTCCAGCATCTCGTTAGACAGCTCGCGGATCAGCTCGAGGTTGCTTTTCGTAAACGTATCGTCGCAACGCGTAAGGACGGCGACAAAGTTGTCATTGCCGAATATCTCCTTGAACTCGTCGGTTTTTACCAGCATCGGGTCGTCTTCAAGGAAGTAATCGTTCCACGAGGTACTGATGTTGAGGTAGCGCAATCCGCTGAACCCGAACCCGAAGAGCAGGGCGAACAACGCCAATATGAGCCACCTCTTCCGTATCATCCATCCGCCCCTGCGGGCAAACCACCGGTTGATTTTCTCTATTTTCATCTTTCCTTGCTTCTAAAGCCTTATGTAGAGTAAACAATGAGCCCGGTCGTCATCGATGTTTTCCGGCAGGGCCTGTAATCCTTGCAAAGATTGCCTTTTGTCTATACCCGCGCAATACCTACTTATGATGATTTTTTAGGAATGTTTCACCATTCGTAAGTATGCCGAACTACTCCGGAAGTCGGGTTGTCGCCTTGTGCGCGACTGTCCGCGCAGAGGACAAAGAAAGCCGCGGCACACCCTGACGGCACAGTCCTTATGCCTCGACGCGTATACCTTATGCGACACAAGATGCCATCTTGTGCAACATAAGATGCCATCTTGTGCAGCATAAGATGGCATCTTGCGCATAAAAGACACCTTTGTCTGAGGGGAAAGAGAAGTGCCTTGTGCCGTTCTTTCTCGAATGTTGCACCCACAGCACCCTTGTTGTCGTCCTGTCGCTGACATCAAAGCTAAGGTTTCTTTTGAATTAAAATAGCCGTCCGCTTCTTTAGAGGTTGTTATCTTCTTATTTTTGCGCTTGCATAAACCTTCTTGTATGTCTGCACTCAACTCTGATACCCTGGCGTTCATCCGCGCGCACCGCAACGACGATGTGCACACCCTCGCCCTGAAAGCGGAGAAGTTTCCGAACGTAGACCGTCAGGCCGCCGTAGAGCAAATAGCGGGTTGGCAGACGGCGAGGGAGAAAGTGCCCACATGGGCGGAACAAGAGGGCATCCGCTACCCTGCCCACCTCGCCATGGAGCAATGCTCTTCGGAACGGACCGCACGCCATAAGGCGGAAATCATCCGCGGAAGAAGGCGGGCGCTTCCCCCCGAAGGACGTGCGCCGAAGGAGCACGAAGGCACGCTGACAGACTTGACGGGTGGTTTCGGCATTGACTGTGCTTTCCTTTCAGATTGCTTCGAGCGTGTGGTCTATGTGGAACGGCAGGGAGCGCTTTGCGACAGGGCCGCGCACAACTTCGCGCTGTTAGGGCTGAAGCACATCGCCGTCCGTCACGAAGACGACATCGGGCACCTGCAACGGATGGCGCCCGTGGACTGGATATTCGTCGACCCCGCCCGCCGCGACGGACACGGGGGAAAGGTCGTTGCCATCAGTGACTGCGAGCCGGACGTCACCGCTCTGGAAGACCTGTTGCTGAAGAAAGCGTCGCACATACTGATAAAGTTGTCCCCCATGCTGGACCTCTCACTCGCCATAGACGGACTGAGGCATGTGCAAGAGGCGCACGTCGTCTCCGCCAACAACGAGTGCAAGGAGCTGCTGCTTGT
>CAUUOT010000016.1:0-10233 GCA_963546815.1 uncultured Bacteroides sp. | reverse complement strand
CTCCCAGAAAGGAGCGGCAGGCAGGGCAACCGCCACCAGCCCCAGCGTCACTACAAAGAAATTCATGGCAAAGCCACTCCAGATAATCAAGCGGGCTTTGCGGAAGCCCCAGACTTCGGCAATGCAGTCGTTGATGATATAAGAAACCGGAAAAACCAACAGTCCCGCCGTCACGGTGATTCCGAAAATCTGAATAACTTTAGTTTCAAGGAGATTGGCTGCAATCAGACAGACATTGAATAAAATGCCCAGCAGCATAAAGGGCACGGATACTTTTTGTTTCATACTCTTGTTTTTTACGTGGTGTTCTGGAATACACGGCCGTTTTTCACGGCATCTTACTTTTTTTATCGGCTGCAAAGATAGGACTAATTCCTTATCCCGCAATATCGCCCCCGAAATCTCTCTACAAAGAACGTGCGGGCAGGAGAATATTTTCACGGACAACCCTTGCCCTATGTAATGAGAAATTCATACCTTTGTGTACCGATAAACAAATACCCATTACATAATGAACGAAAAAACACCTTTTATGGTATTCTCCGGAACAAACTCGAGGTACCTTGCAGAGAAAATCTGTGCCAGCCTTGATTGCCCTCTCGGCAAAATGAACATCACTCACTTTGCGGATGGCGAGTTCGCCGTGTCTTACGAAGAGTCCATCCGCGGGGCGGACGTATTCCTGGTTCAGTCCACCTTCCCCAATTCCGACAACCTGATGGAGCTTCTGTTAATGATTGATGCCGCCAAAAGGGCGTCGGCCAAGAGCATTGTGGCAGTCATCCCCTACTTCGGCTGGGCACGTCAGGACAGGAAAGACAAGCCCCGCGTATCCATCGGCGCCAAGCTGGTTGCCGACCTACTCTCCGTTGCCGGCATCGACCGTCTGATAACGATGGACCTCCATGCCGACCAGATTCAAGGCTTCTTCGACATTCCGGTAGACCATCTCTATGCGTCGGCGGTATTCCTGCCCTACATCGAGTCGCTCAAGTTGGACAATCTGGTCATCGCTACCCCGGATGTAGGCGGTTCGAAGCGTGCCAGCACCTTCTCCAAATACCTCGGCGTACCCTTGGTGCTGTGCAACAAGACGCGCGAAAAGGCCAATGTGGTGGCCACGATGCAGATTATCGGCGATGTGCAAGACAAGAATGTGGTGCTGGTGGACGATATCGTCGATACGGCAGGCACCATCACCAAAGCGGCCAATATCATGATGGATGCGGGAGCTAAATCCGTCCGTGCCATTGCCAGCCACTGCGTGATGTCAGACCCGGCCTCGTTCCGTGTACAAGAGTCCGCGCTGACCGAGATGGTATTTACCGACAGCATCCCCTACTCCAAGAAATGCGCCAAGGTGAAACAGCTCAGCATCGCCGACATGTTTGCCGAAACCATCAAGCGGGTGGTGAACAACGAGTCCATCAGTTCGCAATACATCATCTGATGCTCCTCTCCCTCGGAAACGAAAATGCCGCAGACTGTTGCCCGTAACACAGTCTGCGGCATTCGCTTTTATCTGTATTCGTTTATCTCTCGACGGTTTCCGTCTTTCCCATCTTATAGGTTCCCTTCCTCGTCACCTTGCCGTCCTTGTCCGTTTCCACGAAGGGGCCGTGCTTCTCTCCTTGCTTGAAGAAACCCTCGTAGCGGTTTCCGTTCTTGTCTTCCATCACGCCGTTTCCCTCTTTCAGACTGTTCACAAAGCCTCCCTTGTATTTCGTTCCGTCGGTCTGAACCAAGGTTCCCCGGCCATTGAACTTATTCTCTTTCCATTCTCCTTCGTACGAATCGCCCATGTTCCACTTGTAGGTGCCGTGTCCGTGGCGCTGGTTATTCTTCCATTCGCCCTCATATACCGCGCCGTTGTACCAGGTGAAGGTACCTCGGCCTTCTTGTTTCCCGTCCTTGAAGCCACCCACATACTTATCGCCGTTGGCGTGGTAATAGACGCCCTCTCCGGTACGTTCGCCCTGCACATACTCTCCCTCGTAGCGGTCTCCCGTGTGGAAGGTATAGATGCCTTTGCCGTGCTGCATGTCGTCCTGCCAGTCGCCCGTATATGTATCGCCGTTGGCATATTCAAAGGTGCCTTTGCCGCTGCGCATATCCTTTTTCCACAGGCCGTCGTATTTACAGCCGTCATTCCATATCAGCAGTCCCTTGCCTTCCTTCTTGTCGTTTTTCCATAAGCCGATGTATTTAGAACCGTTTCTCCAGGTATAAGTCCCCCATCCGTCTCGTTTGTCGTTCACCCAGTCGCCCTCATAGACGTCGCCGTTATGATAGTACATCATGCCTTTGCCGTGCTGGTAATCTTGAAACCACATGCCCTCGTAACGGTTATTGTTCATAAAGTAGTAGATGCCCTTGCCGTGCTGCCGATCCTGAAACCACTGCCCCTCGTACTTTTCTCCGTCGGGAAACAGATACGTACCGTAGCCTTCCCTTTTCCCCTTCACATAGTCTCCTTCGTACACATCGCCGTTCTTGAAGACGGTTTTGCCCTTTCCGTTGGGCTTATGCCCTTTCATCTCGCCGATATATACGGCTCCATTCTCTTTGAATGTGTATGTGTTTATGGTGATTTCAGAAGGAACGGCGTTCTTTTTCTTTTGAGCGATGGCATTGCCTGGGGATATGAGTCCTCCAAGGAGTATGATTACATAGAGTCGTTTCATGGATAAAAAAGATAAGTGATATGTACAAATGTAAGATTTATCTCCTTATGAAAAGGAGTAATCCCGGGCTTTTATGACATTTTTTTACCGGATACCACCTCTTTTAATGTCTCTTTACATAAATAACGCCCGGCAAGTTCGCTGATTTCTTGCGGAACGACGGATTTCACCGCATGCAGGACCTCTACGAAATAGGTATCCTGCAACCCCGATGTTTGTACAAAAATCCAAGCGTCTGCCAGCGAGAAAGCCGACTCGTAATTGCGGCAAATCTCCCCCAGCATATAATTTTTCACGATAGCGAGCTCTTTTTCGGAGACCAGCTCATGCTGAAGACGATCCATCTCCTCATACACCTCGGCTATCAGCGGCTCCACATACTCGTTCGCAGTCTCGGTATGAATGGTCAGTACACCTTGCCCGGGATAGGGCGTGATGCCCGCAGCTATGCCGTAAGTATATCCTTTCTTCTCCCGAATGTTGGACATCAGGCGGCTACCGAAATAACCGCCGAACAAGGTGACCAGCACACGCGTCTTCAGATAGTCGGGATGGCTATAATTCAATGAGAGCATGCCCATGTGTACGGCGCTCTGCAAAGTATCGGCACGTTCTATGAAAATACGTTTTTCGGGGATGGATACGGGGCGATATGCTCTCTTCTCCACCCGGCTGTGATTTGTTCCGAAAGGCTCCCTGCCGAACCGTTCCTCTACTCTGCGAAGGCATTCGTCGGTTACCCTTCCCGAAAGGTAAATGCTGCAATTAGCGGAATGATAATAACGGTCGTAGAACTCGCGCAACACGTCCGGGGTGATGCGGCGATAATCCTCCTCCTGCACCAGTTGTCCGCAGGGATGAAGGTCTCCGTACAAGGCATTCATCAGTCCTCTTTGCGCCAGAAAGTCCACCTTGGAACAGTTGACGAGATATTGCCGTATATTGTTATCGACAATTACATTCAGTTCTTTCTCCGGAAAGATTGGTTCTTTCACGATGGAATCGAGTATGTCCAGCGTCTCTGCGAAATATTTATTTAAGGAGTATAGCGTGATGTAGGTATATTCCGATGCGCTGGACAGTTCCAGCCAAGCCCCGTAGTAATCCAGTTTCTCGGCTATCTCGACAGTCGTATATCGCCGGGTTCCTTCGCGCAGCATGCGGTTGGTGAACAGCGCCTGCAAGGGTTGGGTCTGCTGCCAGCGTCCGCATCCCACCAATACATCCATGCGTATCACCTCATTCTCGCCCATATCGATTACATTCAGCGGAATGCCATTGGGCAACGACATGCGTTCCGGAACTTGCACAGTCAGTTGTTCCGGTTCTGTGACGGGCGGTGGTGACGTTCGGTTCAGCATAACGTTTCGGTTGAGGGGTTATTTGCAGGATGCGGTTTTCAAAAATTCTTCCGCCCGTGCCAAGTCTTGAGGAGTGTCTATACCGATGGTTTCCACATGCGTAATGCCTGCCTTAATGGTATATCCGTTCTCCAGCCAGCGTAACTGTTCCAGTGACTCAGCCAGTTCGAGGGGGGATTGAGAAAGAGATGTAATCTCCTTCAGCACCTCCGTGCGATAGGCATAAAGGCCGATATGCTTGTAATAGACATGATTCTTCAGCCAGTCTTTCTTACCTGCATTGCGTTGGTAAGGAATGACGGAACGGCTGAAGTAGAGGGCATTCCTATTCTTATCGAGCACCACCTTCGGAGAATTGATATTTTCCAAAGTCTCGAAGTCATTATCCGAAGTAAAAGGCTTCACCAAGGTGGCTATCCGGGTAGAGGGGTCGTCGAAGCAAGCCTTCAATGCTTCCAGCTGAGAGGCTTGGATGAAAGGTTCATCCCCCTGAATGTTCACCACCACATCGAACTCGCCGCCTATCCGGGTGTAGGCTTCATAGCACCGATCCGTACCGCTCTTGTGACGGGTAGAGGTCATGACCACTTTCCCGCCAAAAGCTTTCACCGCCGTTTCGATGCGTTCGTCGTCCGTAGCTACACAAGTGTCGTCCAATACGCCCGCCACTTGCTCGTACACCCGCTGTATCACCGTCTTGCCGCCCAGTATGGCCAGAGGTTTGGCTGGGAAACGCGTGGATGCGTAGCGGGCGGGGATGATTCCTAAAAACTTCATTTCCATATCTGTGTTCTTATTCTTTCGGTATATCAAAAAGACTCAACTGTTCCAATCCGCGGACGATGTCTTCGCGCTTCCAGTCCTCCGGTTTGTAGACGATGTCGTCGCAAGCCAGCAGGTCGATGTCCAGGCGGACGACCTCTTGTCGCTTCTCCTCCGCTGTCCTGCCGGCCTCGCGTTCGATGGTCTTCAGCAGAGGAAGGATTTCGTCGGGTGAAAGGTGGGAGTCGAAGCGCGCCACCTGATTGGAGAACATCGCCTGCCGGCGGAGCGACAGGGGTTTCGTCTCTTCCTCCTCCGAGAAGCGTATTCCCGCGAAAAGCCCGCTCAAACGCCGGCGGGCCAGGGTCATGTTCTCCTCCCGCCGTTCGTTGCTGCCGATGCCTATGGTGTAGACCATCCTGTTAATTGAATAATTCGTCCAGCCCTCCTATCGGCTCTTCCGCAGGACGGTTGCCTTCCTCCGCAGTGCCGTCGTCCTTGCACGGGTCATAATCTTCGGGGAGTTGGAATGTCTCATTCTCGTCATAGCCCAGCGTTTTGTCTCCAAGTACTTTCACCATGTATTTGCTCCAGATGGGCAATGCCATCGAGGCGCCCTGCCCGTGCAGCATGGTGTCGAAGTGGATGTCGCGGTCTTCGCCGCCCACCCAGCAGCCCGATACGAGCGAGGGTGTGAAGCCCATGAACCAGCCGTCGGCATTGTAGTTCGTGGTGCCCGTCTTGCCGCCCATGTCCGCCTTGACGCCCAGCCGACGCACACGGCCTCCGGTTCCTTCGTTGACCACGGCACGCAGCATGACCAGCATCTTATAGGCGCTGGACACGCTGATGACTTCCTGCATCTCGGGGGTAAAGGTGGCCAGTACGTTGCCCTCGTTATCCTCTATACGGGTGACGAACAGCGGAGCTACCCGGATGCCCTTGTTGGAGAAAGTGGTATAGGCACTGACCATCTCTCCGACGGATATCTCGCACGGGCCGAGGCAGAGCGACACGGACGGCACGATGTCGCGGTTGCGCACGCCGAACGTCTGTATCAGTCGTTTCAGGTTGTAGGGATTGAGTTTGCTCATCAGATAGGCGGTAATCCAATTGTCGGAATTGGCCAGTCCCCACTTCACAGTCACCATCTCGCCGTAACGTTTGTTGTTGGTATTGCGGGGTGTCCATGGCCGTCTGTTCTCGTCGAGGAGGGTATATTCCACGTGGCGCACTTCATCGCAGGGCGAGAAGCCATTCTCCATAGCCAAGGTGTAGAGGAAAGGCTTGATGGTAGACCCTACCTGCCTGCGTCCTGCCATTGCCATGTCGTATTGGAAGTAATGGAAGTTGGGGCCACCCACGTATGCTTTGACGTATCCGTTGTGGGGATCCATTGACATGAATCCGGCACGAAGGAAGAATTTATAATAGCGTATGGAGTCCATCGGCGTCATGACGGTGTCTTTCTCGCCGTTCCATGTGAAGACGGACATCTGTTCGGGGGTGTTGAAAGCTTTTCGTATCTGGGCTTCGGAGGCGCCGCTCTGCTTCATCGCGCGGTAGCGGTCGGATTGACGCATGGCACGTCCCAGCATCTCGTCCACTTGCTGCTGCGTAACTCGGAAGGTGTATGGAGCTTTCTTGGCCCCTTTCTTTTCCTTGAAGAAGTAGCCTTGCAGCTCTTTGAGGTGCTCGGTCACAGCGTCCTCGGCATATTGCTGCATGCGCGAGTCGATGGTGGTGTATATCTTCAGTCCGTCAGTATAGAGGTTGTACTTGGAGCCGTCTTTCTTGGTATTCTTCTCACACCAGCCGTAGAGGGGGTTGTTCTCCCAGTCGAGGGAGTCTTCGTAGAACTTCTGCATCTGCCAGCCGCGGTAGTCGGCCTTGTCGGGCTTCTTGGCAGAGAGGACTCCGCGCAGGTATTCGCGGAAGTAGGTGGCGAGGCCTTCTTTATGGTCTACCCGATTATATTTCAGTTTGAGGGGCAGGGCTTGCAGGGAGTCGCATTCGGTTTGGGTGATGTATCCAGCTTTGCGCATCTGGTCGAGCACCACGTTGCGCCGCCCGCGCGAGCGTTCGTTGTAGCGCAGGGGGTTGTAGAGTGCGGGGTTCTTGCACATGCCTACGAGGGTGGCGGCTTCCTCGGTCTTGAGGCTTTTCGGTTCGCTGCCGAAGTAGGTGAAGGCTGCGGTCTTTATGCCTACGGCATTGTTCAGGAAGTCGAATTTATTAAGGTACATCGTCAGTATCTCTTCTTTGGTGTAATGGCGCTCCAGCTTCACGGCGATGACCCACTCTATGGGTTTCTGGAAGAGACGTTCGGCCACGTTGTCCGCATTGGGCGAGTAGAGTTGTTTGGACAACTGCTGGGTGATGGTGCTGCCCCCGCCCGCATGTTTCTGCATCAAGATGCCGCGCTTCACCAAGGCGCGTATCAGGGCGATGGCGTCTACGCCCGAGTGCTGTGTGAAGCGCACGTCTTCGGTGGCTATCAGGGCGTTGATGAGTGCGGGCGACAGGTCTTCGTAGCCCACAAATACGCGGTTCTCCTTGCTGTAGGAGTAGGTGCCCAGCACCTTTCCGTCGGCCGACAGCACTTCGGTGGCAAACTTGTAGCGGGGGTTCTCCAGTTCTTCCACAGGGGGCATGTAGCCTATCCACCCGCGGGCTATGAAAAAGAAAAGGATGACGGACAGCAGGGCCGCCGCCGCAAGCAGTATCCACAGGATTCTAACGATTTTCCGTATCATGTTCAATCTATATTATGGGATGACGGGGGGCAAAGATAGGAAAATATATCGTGGTATGCGCTCATGTTATCTTCTTCTCTATGACGAGAAGAAAACAAGAACATGATAGGAACATGATAGGAACATGACAAGAAGATGATCCTAAGAAGGGGGATTTGTCTGCTTGTAAAATTTTATCAAAAAAAGAGTGCTTACCTTGATCGGAAGAGAAAGTATGCCCTACAGATGTTTCTGAGAGGGGGTATGTCAAAGTCGGACATTGACATCGTCTAAGTCGGACATTGACATGGCCAAAGTCCGACCTTGACAATTCCTTCGTGAGGACGAGCAAGAGGGATTGACTATTTGTCTTTATTTATAACTTTTTCCCTGTAACTGTGACGGCGAAGATATGTAATACGTTTCAAGACGGAAAGACAAGCCGGCAGTTTGCAGGGGGTTATTCGTTGGAGAAGAGACGAATTGGAAGCCCGGCTTGCGGTCTTGCGCTCGGAACCCCCCCCACGCAAACTCTGGAGTTGAGGTGCATAACAAACGGGCCTAATTGACCACCCTCCGTGCTTGACCAGTAATCACCCCTATAGCCTATACGTACGATATTACCCGGAACGGAAAGTGCAGATGTATTAAGTATACCGCTAGCCGGGAAGATACGGGTGACGACTTTGTCGGCAGGTTGGCTATTCCACCAAGACTCTTGGGCGATGACGGTTTTCAAGTCGGGCAAAGGATCTTGGTCTCCTACGTAAACGCACTGAACCTTTAGCTGGGAAGTAATGTTTCCGTCATCTGCAAAAGTTCCGATACGCTGGTAGCGGAAAGCGCATGCCATGTCGTTATCCTTGGCCCAAGGGAACTCGGTAACGGACGCGTGGTTGAAAATAGGATTGGCTGTGGCTTTCTTATAACGCAAAGCGTAACAGATGCCATTACCTGTAGTGTAATGATCGAAAGCATATGTGTTTTTCGTTCCGCAGATCTCGGTGGCTTCGTTGATATTGGTTTCGTAGAAGAGCTCATCATACTTGTGAGCTGCGTAGGAGAAAATAGACACCCACTCCCAACGCGAGGGCAGGTGGTAACCCTTACCTGCACCGGTAGTGAAGAAAGGATCATTGAACAAGTTCTTACCACTCGGGTTAAAATTGGGATGTTGTATCCCCTTGCATACGAGCCAATTATAATACCCACTATGGTTGTTGTAGTGGCTGTTTGCCCAACGCAGGTTGCCGTAGGAGCCGTAAGCATTGCTAGCGCTGTAACCGTATTCGGCGCCGCCGGCAAGGTTATATTCCGATACATAATCCAGCGTTCTACCCATCCGGGATATTTTAACTTGGGTAACTAACCTGCCTGCTTTGACCTCTATATATCCTCTCTTGAAACTTTTGCCTTTGATCAATGCTTGTAAAGTAGCCGGGGAATCTTTCACTCCTTGACCTTGAGATGTTCTAAGCCATGCGGCAAGACCGCCGGCAACCGGCGTTCCATTAGCATTGTAAGCTTCGGCTTTCCACCCGTTGGGATAATTGGTCAACACGGTGAATTTGTTCTCGGTGCTGGTATTGTCATGTTCTCCTTTCAGTTTCATGGATGTACGAGACACGGCAAGATAATATCCTGTATTGTTGTTGAACACCACGTCTGTGTATGACTCATCTATCACGCTGGTAGAAACTACTAAGTTATTGTGGTTGGTATACTTCCCGGGGCTTTGCAATGCTTCTTCTATGGTAAGGAATCCCGGCCCTTTCACCTCCTTAATGGTAAAGATGTAGCGATGGTTACGCAGAACGGGCATGTACGTACCTTTCTCGTAGGGGGCAACACCGCCACCCTTTACGCCGTCCCAGGTATAATCCAAACGGTAATAATACGTCTTCCCTTGATATTTGAGGTTTAATAAGACGCAGGGACGGTCGTTGCCATAAGTCGTAACACCGGTATTGGTCGCAGCCTGTTCATTCAGATAGTATGTGATGACATTGCCGGTAGCTCTTGCCTCGTTAATGAATCCGTCGTTATCAGGTTGCAGTGTGGCAGGCAGTGTGGGTGC
Organism: uncultured Bacteroides sp.; assembly: GCA_963546815.1. Lineage (GTDB taxonomy): Bacteria > Bacteroidota > Bacteroidia > Bacteroidales > Bacteroidaceae > Bacteroides. Next base: position 614 of record CAUUOT010000016.1, on the reverse strand, counting down.
CATGTATCCACTTCCGGTATTGTAAGCGGCAGCGTCTACCCAAATGCGCCCGTTCTTCATGGGATTGACAAAACGCACTACACTTTCGGCTGTAACTCCTGTAGTAACTGGATTGACGACATCCACCCTTGCAAGCATACGTATCAGCTTTATCTCATCCGCAATGGTCTGGGACAGACCGGCCTTCAGTTGGAAGCCTCCCGTAGGGGCGTATTCGCCGTACATGGGGATATAACTATCTGGAACCATGTTCATCGGATCTTTCTGTCCGTACCTCCCTACCGCTTCTACTTGCTTCAGTGCAGCGTAGGTAGATCCAACCACAATACTATTCAGTTCCGTTTCTGCATTCGCCACCAGTGCTACACGGGTGTATGTACCTCCGGTAATGGGAATAGAGAATGAGTAACCGTCCGTCACTCCGGTAATGGCTTTCAGCGAGGTGTACGGCACGACATGCTTTACCATAACCTTTTCCTGTCCGCCTTGTTGGGCAAAGAGCAGTACGGCGATGTTCTGTATAACGGCCTCTTGCACGCCGGCACGGGTCTTTGCCTCCCGGAAGCCGGGAATATTGAGGGTGAAAGTCATGGTGGCCGTCTCGTTGCCTGCGG
>CAUUOT010000015.1:0-10388 GCA_963546815.1 uncultured Bacteroides sp. | reverse complement strand
GTGCCTTGTCTCTTCCTCCTGTATAAATGAAGTCTTTCAACTCTTGGAACTCGTGCTCAAACAAGGCGCAGAAGTAATCTTTTCCGAGGTTGGCCTCTATCTGGCTCAACGTCCAGAGTTTTCCATCTTCATAATTTGAGGTGTTCAGCATGCTGTCTTCAGCCAAGTCCAGCGTGAATAGGTAGACAAGGCGGTTGATATCCTTATTTTCAAAGTGATGCTTGAGCAGGAAACGTATCTCATACGCCGATACGGTGGGGGGCATCTTGTGGTAGGTACGTCGTAATGCATCTTCTATCGTCTCGTCGTTATAAAGGTAGTCTTCTATCAACACATCTGTTTTGTAGGTGTTCATCATGTGGTAATTGTGCCTTGGTGCCAGGAACAGCATACCGTTCGAACTGACGGCGATGCGTATGCACGGTATGGGGTAGCGCGTCTTGCGCGTCAATGCCTGCAGTAGGGGAACCTTACCGATAGCATCGCCCTCTGGTGTGACATAGTTCACAAAAAGCGGTGTCTTTGCGTGAGCGTTGAAATAAGCTATTCCGAACTGGTTGAACAAGATGCCGAGTGCGAATACCAACAATGGTGAGACTTCCAGTAACACAAAGCGAACGACGCCCTGTAACGGATGGCTGATGAGCACCGCCGCCAGCAGGATGAGCAGGTGCAATAACCCTATAAGCAGGATGACACGAGCCGATACTACGGTGGCCTCAGCTCCTTGGATGAACAGCCTCGTTTTACCTGTTTTTGAGCGCATTGCATGGTAGGCCAGGTAGTGCCGTCGATTAAAGTAGATGAGTAAGGGAGGCACTAATGCGCTTACCTCCAGAGTGAAGGGGAAGAGCGGCCGCGGGCAATAACCAGGCAGTAACACCGAGGCAATGGAAAGCAGCAATAACATCCCTGTACTGCAATACAATAGCGTTTGCAGGATTTTGTGTTCAGTGTTATGCAAGGCAAGCGTTGAGAGCAAGACACCCGCCCCTGCCCCTATATAGAGCGAGAGGTCTTGCGTTGTAAAGCGGCATGATATAAACGTAAGGATGACGGGGACAAACCCCACTGAGAGATTGAATTTTGAAGAGAGAGAGGGTGGTTGGCTCATAATTGGCGGTCTTTTTCTACTATACCTGTATCCTAACAAACAAAAAACGGTGAATGTTCTGCGCCGTTGCCGTTTTTTCAAGGGAATGTCTGCCGTTTGCATTATCTTTGTCCCCCCCATACTGTAATTCTTTGATGGAAAGATTGAAAACTCCTCCTGCTTTAGACTTGCGATGCCCACCGATAGAGATAGTTCGCATCGGCTTGATAGGTTTGGGGCAACGCGGCCTCCAGACTGTCCGACGCTATACTCAAGTGCAAGGAGCCGAGATACGCTACTTTGCCGACCTCTCCGACGCTAACTTTAACGAGGCTAATGGCTTGCTACGGGCAAGCGGTTTTTCCCATGCTACGTGCTTCAGCGGCGATACGGCTTGGCGGGAGGTATGCCTGCGGAAGGACGTTGACCTTGTTTACATCTGTACTGATTGGAGTACACACGCTGGAATGGCTGTTGAAGCCATGCGCAGCGGGAAGCATGTCGCTGTCGAGGTGCCTGCCGCCACCACCGTAGAAGAGTGCCGCCAACTGGTGCTTGCCGCAGAGGATACCCGACGGCACTGCTTCATGACGGAAAACTGTTGTTATGACTGGTTTTCACTGGCGACCATGGAACTGCGCTACGCCGGTTTTTTCGGTACGATTACCCATTGTGAAGGTGCCTATATACACGATTGGCGAAAACGATTCGCCGAAGGGAGCCAAGGTACACAAACGTGGTACAAGGAAAGCTGTTGGCATGGCGGAAATCCCTATCCTACACATGGTATAGGCCCCATCGCACGGTTGTTGGACATTCACCGCAAAGGTGGAGACAGATTTCGCTGGCTGGTGTCAGTTACCGGAAGTGCGGCTGGGGCTGACAGTCCTTTGGGACACAGTAACACCACGCTGTTGACCACGGAGCGGGGAGTCACCATCCTCTTGCAGTTCGACGGCACTACCCCGAGACCCTACTCACGTCTACAAACCGTGTGCGGAACAGACGGCTTTGCGCGTAAATATCCCCTCGTTCAGGTGCAGCACGAGGTTCACCCCTTGCTTGAGGGAGACGCTGCGGAAGCATTCATGCGCCGACATCTGCACGGACATGCCGCCCAGCTGTGGTTGGAGGGACATCGCCGCAACGTCGAGAATGAGATGAACTATGCCATGGACTGCAGGCTGATACATTGCTTACGTCACGGCTTACCCCTCGATATTGACGTCTATGACGCAGCGGAGTGGTCATGCCTAGCCGAACTCTCGCAACTCTCTGCCCGTAACGGTGGAGCGCGCATGGACCTGCCCGATTTCCTGAATCTTCGCTAAGATTGATGGAGACGCTTGCTTGTCAGTATCGTAATCATTATATTTGCGGTAGAAATAACTATTCGCTATAACCTGTAAAAATAACATCACTATGAGTACAATCCTACAGCTCGCGCCGCAGAACGTGTGGAAGCATTTCTACTCGCTCACGCGCATCCCTCGCCCTTCGGGTCATCTGGAAAAAGTAACGGAGTTCCTTCTATCCTTTGGTAAAGGGCTGGGACTCGAAACATTGGTTGACGAGGTGGGTAATGTCATCATCCGCAAGCCCGCCACTCCAGGTATGGAAGACCGTAAAGGCGTAATCCTTCAGGCCCACATGGACATGGTGCCGCAAAAGAACAACGACACGGTGCATGACTTCACGACAGATCCCATTGAGACTTACATTGACGGAGAATGGGTCAAAGCTAAGGGTACTACGCTCGGTGCCGACGACGGATTGGGCGTTGCCACTGCTATGGCGGTACTTGAGTCACAAGAGCTGAAGCACGGTCCGCTCGAAGTCTTGATAACGGCAGACGAAGAGACTGGAATGTACGGCGCTTTCGGCCTGAAGCCCGGAACTCTCCAAGGCGAGATACTGCTCAACCTCGACTCTGAGGACGAAGGCGAACTATATATCGGTTGCGCCGGCGGCATTGATATCACCGCTTCGTTGCAATACAAGGAGGTGGCTGTACCTCAGGCTTGCACTGCCCGCAAACTAACGCTGAAAGGCCTCCGTGGCGGGCATTCGGGCTTGGAAATCAACCAAGGCCGTGCCAATGCAAACAAGCTGTTGGCGCGTGTGGTGCACGACCTCTTGCTGGAGTTTGATTCCCGGTTAAGCGCCTTCGAGGGCGGTAATATGCGCAACGCCATTCCACGCGAGGCGCACGCTTTGTTGACTTTTGCTGCGGACGATATCGACGGATTGGTAGAGTACATCCACGACTACGAGCAACAGCTCAATGCCGAATATGCTACGATAGAGAGCGGCATCACTCTTAGCATCGAAGAGGTGCAAATGCCTGCTACGATCGTCCCACAGGAAATACAGGACAACCTGATCGACGCTTTGATGGCTTGCCAAAATGGGGTGATGCGTATGATTCCTACCGTGCCGGACACGGTAGAGACCTCCTCTAATCTTGCCATCGTGCTAATAGCGAATGGCAAAGCTGAGGTACGCATACTCGCCCGCAGTTCCTGCGATACGATGAAAGACTTCCTAACGGATAGTCTCGTGGCCTGTTTCTCCATGGCGGGCATGAAGGTAGAACTTAGCGGAGCTTATTCTGGTTGGCAACCCAACGTGAACTCCCCCATCTTGCACGCCATGAAGCGCACCTATAAAGAGCAATTCGGCGTAGAGCCTGCCGTAAAGGTCATCCATGCGGGTCTGGAGTGTGGCATCATCGGCGCCAACTGCCCCGGGCTGGACATGATTTCGTTCGGCCCCACGCTGCGTTCCCCGCACTCACCTGACGAGCGAGCTTACATCCCTTCGGTGAAGAAGTTCTACGACTTCTTAGTTGCAACCTTGGCCCAAACACCCAAGAAGTAAATAGCCCCAAAGGGACAGTCCCGATAGCTCAGTCCCGATAGCATAAATCAGTGAGATACACTCTAAAAAAGAGAGAAAGTTTTTCTCTGAATGAAAGAGAAAAATCTTCTATAGAGACGTCGCTCATCTCTCTATAGAGACGTTACTCATCTCTCTATAGAGACGTTACCCATCTCTCTATAGAGACGTTCTACAGCCTGCTATCGGGACTTTTTTATGTCCGCGCTTTCTGCTGCTGAATGCACTTCTTCCTCACGGCCGGCGGCAGGCAACCAACGGCCCGGTGCAAACGTTTTCCGGCTGACGGTTCTCTTTTTATCAGAGCGATGCCGCAAGATGATCCGCTCTTTTCTATATTTGCCAAGGTACTATATATAAACATGGAAAACATGAAAGCAATCTGCAACAAAATGGCCTGCTTCCTGCTGACATTGACAGTGGGTAGCACGGCACTTGCGGAGGGCGTTACCTCCCCCAACGGACAAGTCCGACTGAACTTCACGGTAAACGCGCAAGGCGAACCTGTCTATGAACTTTCTTACAAAGGAAAAGCTGTGATTAAGCCCTCTAAGTTAGGGCTGGAACTCAAGAATGACCCAGGTCTGATGGACGGTTTTACATTGACAGACACCCGTACCTCCACCTTCGACGAGACGTGGAAGCCCGTATGGGGCGAGGTGAGCCACATCCGTAACCACTACAACGAACTGGCTGTAACGCTGCGGCAACAGGCACAGGAGAGGGACCTTGTCATTCGTTTCCGCTTGTTCGACGATGGACTGGGATTCCGCTACGAATTTCCCTTGCAGAAGAACCTCAATTACTTTGTCGTCAAGGAAGAACGCACCCAATTCGCCATGGCGGGAGACCATACCGCCTTCTGGATTCCCGGTGATTATGATACACAGGAATACGACTATACAGAGTCCAAACTCTCTGAAATACGCGGACTGATGCAAGAAGCTATCACCGGAAACGCTTCGCAGACGCAGTTCTCGCCCACCGGAGTGCAGACCTCCCTGCAAATGAAGACGGCGGACGGGCTGTACATCAACTTACACGAGGCGGCGCTGGTGAACTATTCCTGTATGCACCTCAATCTGGACGACAAGAACCTCGTTTTCGAGTCGTGGCTCACCCCGGACGCCAAGGGAGACAAAGGATATCTGCAAGCACCCTGCACCTCCCCGTGGCGGACGGTGATGGTCAGCGACGATGCTCGCGACATCCTTGCTTCGAAGATGACGCTCAACCTCAACGAGCCGTGCGCCTACCACGACGTCTCTTGGATTAGACCCGTCAAATACGTAGGCGTGTGGTGGGAAATGATTACCGGCAAGAGCACTTGGGCCTATACGGACGACCTGCTCTCGGTGAAACTGGGCCAGACCGACTATTCCAAGACCAAGCCCAACGGACGCCACGGAGCCAATAACGAGAACGTGAAGCGCTACATCGACTTTGCCGCCCGGCATGGCTTCGACCAAGTGCTGGTGGAGGGATGGAACGAAGGTTGGGAAGACTGGTTCGGCAAGTCGAAAGATGACGTCTTCGACTTCGTCACGCCCTATCCCGACTTCGACATCGAAGCGCTCAACGCATACGCCAAAAGCAAAGGCGTCAAGCTGATGATGCACCACGAAACCTCTTCCTCCATACGCAACTACGAGCGCCACATAGACGAGGCCTACCGACTGATGACGAAGTACGGATACAACGCCGTGAAGAGCGGATACGTGGGCGATATCATTCCCCGCGGCGAACACCACTACGGCCAATGGCTCAACAACCATTACCTCTATGCCGTGAAGAAAGCGGCCGACTACAAGATCTGCGTCAATGCCCACGAAGCCGTGCGCCCCACGGGCCTGTGCCGCACCTATCCCAACCTGATTGGCAACGAATCTGCCCGTGGCACGGAATACGAGGCTTTCGGCGGCAGCAAGCCCTTCCATACCACCTTGCTGCCCTTCAACCGCCTGATAGGAGGCCCGATGGATTATACGCCGGGCATCTTCGACACGAAGCTCAACTTCCTCGGAGATTTACCTCACGGACAAGTGCAGACCACCCTTGCCAAGCAGTTGGCCCTTTACGTCACCATGTACAGCCCCTTGCAGATGGCGGCCGACTTGGCCGAGAATTACGAACGGCACATGGATGCTTTTCAGTTCATCAAGGACGTTGCCGTGGATTGGGACGACAGCCGATACATAGAGGCTGAACCGGGCGACTATATCACCGTGGCCCGCAAGGCTAAAGGTACCGGCAACTGGTTTGTAGGCGGCATCACCGACGAGAACACGCGTACCGCCGTCTTTACGCTCGACTTCCTGGAGCCCGGCAAACACTACGTCGCCACCCTCTACGCCGACGGTAAGGATGCCGACTATCAGCAGAATCCTACTTCATATCAGATAAAGAAAGGCCTTGTAACCAACAAAACCCGCATATCCGTCCGCCTGGCGCGCAGCGGCGGTTTCGCCCTAAGCCTCGTAGAGGCCACACCCGCCGACAAGAAGATGCGGAAATTAGCGGTTAACGATTAGTGGTTAGAGATTAGACGTTAGAAATTAGACGTTAGAGGTTAGAAATTATAGATTAGACGTTAGAGATTGGATTTTATCTGCTCTAACGTCTAACTTCTTTTTTATTCTAATTTCTAACCTCTAATTTCTAACCTCTAACCTCTAATTTCTAATTCCTTTGACAGGCGTTCTTATGGAAGTATTCCGGTCGGAGTACCATGTTTATCGAATTATCTACGTGTAGATAAATATTTATCTACACGTAGAGAAGAATTTATCTACACGTTGATAAATATTTATCAACGTGTAGATAATTTACTCTTTCCCCCGCAAGGATAACGCTCTTCCTTATATTCTGAAAAGAAAACGGGCGGAAGGGAGGAGGTTCACGAAGTTGAGAAGTGTCTTTCTGTCGGAGGTTCTTTGCAACTTATAGATAGTATTAGATGTAAATTGTGAAAAATAATACCTTACTTTGTGCCCGATATCTTTAATTGCAAAAACTTGAAAAGGATTGTATGCGCAGATTTATAACACTATTCTTCTTGACGCTCGCTTTGACGGGTGCGGCTTTGGCCCAGCAGATGTCGGACAGCCAAGTTGTCCAGTATGTAAAGGACGCCCAAATGATGGGCAAAAGTCAAAGACAGATTATGACCGAGCTGATGCGGCGCGGGGTGACAAGGGAGCAAGCTCAGAGAATTCAGCAGAAATACGAGAATATGAAGACGGACGACTCGCAAGACGACGTTCAAAGCGAAGCTCGGGGCGAAAACCGTTCCCGCCAGCGCGGAGAGCGATATGCCGCCGCTAAGGGTGACCGCTCTGTTGGCGGACGGACGGTTGCAACCGGAGACTCTCTGTCGAGAAGGGAGGCTCGGACGTTATCTCTTGGCGGAGTGCAAACCGGTCGCGTCAACCAGATATTCGGCCATAACATCTTCACGAATGAGAACCTGACATTCGAACCGAATATAAATGTCGCCACCCCCGAGAATTACCGCTTAGGCCCGGGAGACGAAGTTATCATCGACGTGTGGGGAGCCTCTGAGACAACCATCCGCCAGACTATATCTCCGGAAGGAAGCATCGTGGTCAACAACCTCGGTCCCGTCTACCTGAGCGGCAAGACGGTGACGGGGGCCATCGATTACGTGAAGCAGGAGTTTGCCAAAATCTATTCGGGTGTGACAGGAGCCACGCCTTCTCCGCAGGTCAAGCTGACGCTGGGCGAAATCCGCTCCATTCAGGTCAATGTGATGGGTGAGGTTGCTGTCCCCGGCACCTATACGCTTTCGTCCTTCGCCTCCGTGTTCCATGCCTTGTATCGGGCGGGCGGCGTCAACTCAATAGGCAGTCTGCGGAGCATCAAAGTGCTGCGCGGGGGCAATGTCATCGCAGATTTGGACGTCTACGACCTGTTGATGAAAGGCAAGATGAAGGACGACGTTCGCCTGCAAGACGGTGATGTGATTCTGGTCGACCCATACCAGTCGCTCGTGCAGATATTGGGCAAAGTGAAACGCCCCATGTTCTACGAGATGAAATCTACCGAGACTGTTGGCACTCTGTTGAAATATGCCGGTAGCTTTACGGGCGACGCTTATCAAAAGGAGGTACGACTGCTTCGCAAAAGCGGGCGCGAGTACCAGATATACAATGTAGACGAAATGGATTATTCCGTCTTCCGCATGGCTGATGGCGATGTGGTGACGGTAGACTCCGTACTTCAGCGGTATGAAAATCGGGTGGAGGTTCGCGGCGCGGTCTATCGTGCCGGCCTCTACCAGTTGAATGGAGAGATGAATACCGTGAAGCAGCTGATAAAGAAAGCGGAAGGCATTCGCGGCGACGCGTTCCTGAACCGTGCCATCATCGACCGTGAGCGCGAAGACTTGTCGCATGAAATCATCCAAGTGGACGTGAAAGGCTTGCTGAACGGCACTCTTCCCGACATCCCTTTGCTGAAGAATGACGTCCTCTACATTCCGAGCATTCATGACCTGAAAGAAGAAGAAACTGTAACGATACACGGTGAAGTAGCTGCACCGAACACCTATCTCTACTCCGAGAAAATGACGGTAGAAGACTTGATAGTGCAGGCCGGAGGTCTGTTGGAAGCTGCCTCTACGACCAAAGTGGAGGTGGCGCGGCGTGTGAAAGACCCTCGGAGTGCAGTGTTCAGTACCAAGGTGGGACAAACGTTCTCCTTTGATTTGAAAGATGGGTTGCTGGTGGGCAATGGCAGTGAGGATTTCTATCTTCAACCGTTCGACGAGGTGTATATCCGTAAGAGTCCCGCTTATTACAAGCAGCAGAACGTGCTGGTCAGCGGTGAGGTTCTGTTCAGCGGCAACTATGCTTTATCGAGGAAGAACGAGCGCTTGACCGACTTGATAGCCAAAGCCGGAGGCGTGACTCCCGATGCTTATGTGAAAGGCGCGCGTCTGGTACGTAGAATGACGCCGGAGGAACTTCGCCGCAAAGAAGATGCGCTACGTATGGCGCAAACGGGAGGCAGCGGAGATTCCATATCGGTGAAGAAGCTGGATTTATCCGATACTTATTCAGTGGGCATCGACCTTGAGAAGGCTTTGCGAAATCCGGGTTCGGACAGTGACATGGTGCTGCGCGAGGGTGACGTCTTGTTTGTACCGGAATATATCAGTACAGTAAAGATAAACGGCGCTGTGATGTATCCCAATACCGTTCTATATAAGAAAGGAGGAAATCTGCGTTATTATATCAATCAAGCCGGTGGATTTGGGAATAATGCCAAGAAACGCAGGGTTTATGTCGTTTATATGAATGGAACGGTCTCTCGTGTAAGATCCGGGAGTATCAAGGCCATCGAACCCGGTTGCGAAATCATTGTTCCCAGCAAAGAGCAAAGGAGGAGAATGAGTACTTCCGAGATTCTGAGTATGGGCAGCACCTCTGCTTCTATTGCAGCGGTGATTGCAACGTTGATCAACCTTTTTAGAAAATAGTAGGATTATGAGCGAAGATAGAATACAAAATACGGTTTCTCATCAACAGGAAGTACAAGAGATAGACTTGATGGAGATGGCTCAAAAGGTTTGGGAAGCTCGCAAACTGATATGTAAGGTATGCGCTATGGCCGCACTTTTCGGATTGGTTATAGCGTTCAGCATACCTAAAGAGTATTCCACCAAAGTCACTTTGGCTCCGGAGAGTAGCGTCAGGTCCGGCCGTGGTATGGGCGCTTTGGCCACGATGGCTGGTTTGAGTTGGGGAAGGTTTTCGACTGATGTCAGGGTTAAAGATCGGGAAGGAAGGATTGATACTACCTTGTATGCCTATTTGAAAAAAGAACAACGTGTTCCATGGTGGAGTACGATTATCGCCGTCCCTTTTAAGATGATAGGATGGACGCGCTCTTTATTCAAGGAGAAAGAAATGGAAAAGGATTCCAGCACGGATCCTTTCCGCCTCACACGGGATGAGGCTGCTGTGGCCGAGGCTTTGAGCAATCGCATTTTTATATCTATAGATAAGAAAACGAGTATTACGACTTTGTCCGTCACCATGCAGGACCCTTTGATTTCGGCTGCGTTGACCGATACCGTAATGCATTGCCTGCAAAACTATATCACGAATTACAGGACAAACAAGGCACGGCACGATTTAGCCTTTACGGAAAAACTTTATAAGGAGGCGGAAAGTAACTATGAGGCTGCCCAGAAAGAATATGCCAATTTTGTGGATGCCAACCGGAATATCATCTTACTAAGCTATCGTGTAGAGCAGGAGCGCTTGCAGAATGAAATGAATCTGGCATATCAAGTATATACGCAAGTTTCGCAGCAGTTGCAACTGGCAAGGTCCAAAGTACAGGAAATCACCCCGGTGTATACGGTCGTACA
>CAUUOT010000014.1:0-10469 GCA_963546815.1 uncultured Bacteroides sp. | reverse complement strand
GAAAGGTGTTTTCCTTTTTCATTGTTTTTACTGATTAAATAGTTTAAGTATATCGGTTAGTATGTCTTCGCGTGAAGTAGTAAGCATACAGCCCTGCCGCACACGGCCAGCGTATGCGGTACGGAAAGTCTCTCGTGCGGACGGATGTCCGCAAAAGCAAGTAAGTTGTTAAATAGTGTAAATGGGGGGGGTAAAATACAAGGTATGACTCCGCTCCTTGCGGGGTTTCAGTGCCCGGCAGGATGTACGAAAGGCGAATAAGGAGCGAATAGCGTGAGCCATAGTTCTTTTATTTTTGGTTTATGCGTGCAAACTTAAGCATTTTTACAATATGGAGCAAGAAAAAGAGAGAAAAAGCGATTAATGATGAGTGATTAGTGATTAGTGATGAGTGGTTAATGGATATCAGTCAGTTCATTCATCATTCATCACTAATCCCTAACCACTCATCACTCATCACTAATCACTAACCTCTCCACCACGTGTTGTGCGCCCAGTTTTTCGAGGATGAAGAGGATGTAGCGGACGTCCACGCCGATGGTGCGCTGCGTCTTCGGCTCGTAAAGGAGGTCGCTGCTCATGGCTTCCCAGTTGCCGTCGAAGGCCAGGCCCAAGAGCTGGCCACGGGCATTGAACATGGCACTGCCCGAATTGCCGCCCGTGATGTCGTTGTCGGAGATGAAGCATACTTTCATTTCGCCGTCCCTGTCGGCATAACGGCCGAAATCGGCGGACGAGAGCAGGGAGAGGATTTCGGGCTGTACGGCGAAGTCCGGGTCGCCGGCATGCGCGCGTACTTTCTCCCGAATGCCTTCGACGGTGGTATAGTGGCCGTATTTCACCCCGTCCGACGGGGCATAGCCGCGCACGGTGCCGAAGCTGAGGCGCATGGAAGCGTTGGCGTCGGGATAGAAGTTGCGCGCGGCGTACATCCGTCGTACGGCGGCATTGAACAGGCGCTCGCAGCGGACAATCTCTTCAGAGGGCTGCTGCGTCTGCGCGTTCATCTCGAAGGCTTTCGTGAGGAGGTCGATGCTCAAGGCAATGGCCGGGTCATCGAGGAACTGATAGGTGGAGTCTCGCTCCAGAAAACGTTGCAGGGCGCGCGGAGTGGTGACCTGCGAGCGGGCATAGAGCGTGTCGACGTAGGCCTGCTCACTGCCCCCGTACTCGGTGGCAATGGTGCGGTAGACTTCGGGCAGGTAAACGGAGTCCACCCGCGAGCGGTATTCTTTCAGCAAGGCCGTGAACACCTCCCTGTCGATGTTCAGATCCAGGCGGGCATATTTATCGGCAATGGCCCTGATGCCTGCCTGGATGGTCTTTTCTTCTCCCATGAAGTCGAAATTCAGGATAGACAAGGCCAGCTGTATCAGTTCGGGACCGTTCAGGAAGGTTTCGGCAAAATAAGCCATGGCCCGTGTCGCTTCGCGGCGGGCCTTGTAGTTCAGCTCCAAGTCCGGGAGCAGGTGCAGCAGCTCCCCGCGCTCTGCGGGTGTGCGCTGTATCCAGGCACGGAGTTCCTGCTCCAACCCCCGCTTTTTATCCAGCACACGGAGCTTCTCGATAGCACGGTTCACCCCGATGCTGTTCTTCCAGTAGTTGGAACTCTCGTCGTACTTGGCGGCATACTTGATGCGTACGGTGTCGCTGCGGTCCATCTCGCGTTTCCAGATGGCCTGCTTGACGCCGCGTATGTCTATCTGCGCTTGGTTGGCGGTGCGCATCAGCTCTTCGATGCCGAACGAGGAGAGGTAGCGTTCGGTGCTGCCCGGATAGCCCATCGTCATGCAGAAAGAGCCTTCGCGGTAGCCGTCCAGCGAGATGGGCGCCACGTATCGGGGCCGATAGGGCACGTTGTGGGGCGAATAGTCGGCCGGGCGGTTGTCTTTGTCGGCATAGATGCGAAACACGCAGAAGTCGCCCGTGTGCCGGGGCCACACCCAGTTGTCGGTGTCCCAGCCGAACTTGCCTACCGACGAGGGCGGGGCAAACACCAGCCGGACGTCGTTGTAGTCGCGATAGACGGAGAGCCAGAACTCGTTGCCGCCGTAATAGGCGTCTACCACGCCCGTCAAGGTGGAGTCTTCGCGAGACACCTCTTGGCCGATGGCCAGCATGACGGAGTCTACCGCGCCGGCCCGCTCGACTTCGCTCATGCCGGGACTTACCACGGAAAGCACCCGCTTCGTCACGTCTTCCTGCCGCAGCAGAAAGCGCACGTAGAGTTCGGGGTTGGGCAACTCCTCGGCGAGGTTGCGGGCCACAAAGCCCTGTTTCAGGTAATCGCGCTCCACGGACGAGTGTTGCTGCACGCAACTGAAGCCGCAGTGGTGGTTGGTGAATACCAACCCGTCTCCCGACACCACCACGCCCGAACAGAAGCCTCCGAAGCTGACCACCGCATCCTTCAACGAGGGGTGTTTCTCACTGTATAACCGGTGGGCCGGCAATTGCAGTCCGAGTTCCTTCAGGTCACGGCGGGTCTGTTTGTTCAGTTTGCCGGGCATCCACATGCCTTCGTCCGCCTGGGCCGTCGGGCCAACCAGGCAGCAAGCCAGTATAATCGCTGTTTTCAGTTTCATTTCACCGCGTTTTTTCGTTTTTCAAAGAAGATAAAAGCAGGACGTTTCCCCTCCGTTTTCAGGAGTAAAAACGCCTTGTTTTGTAGTAATTTATATACATCCAAGAGGCGTTTTGTATCTTATTGTCATACAGCGCATTTAGAAAGGGCCTGTCTCAGTCGTATACTTAGGGTATCTCAGTCGTATACTTAGGGTACCTCAGTCGTATACTTAGATACCCTCTGTAGGATACAAAGACGGAAACGCTCTCTATTTGTACTGATTTATTGTCATTCCGCAATCAGCCTGAGCTGTTTGGCTTTGGTGCGTGCCTTGAGCCATTGGGCGATTTTCTGTTTTTCGCGCGCATCGGGCCGTTTGCCGAATTTCAGCACAGCCAGCGTCACGGTGTCTACGCGCGAGGAGTCTACCGCCAATTCGATGGCATGCGCGATGGAGAGGCTCTTCACCGTGGGATAGAGCACCTTCAGTTCGGGCACAAGGGTGCGGCCCAGCTCGTCGAAGGCTTTGTACCTCTCCAAGGTCTGTTCCAGAGAGGCGATGCGCCGCCGCTGCTCCACCAGTCGCTCCTCGCTGTTCTTGTAGAAGTCTTCCATCACCATGGCGCGGATGGAGGAAAGGTCTACCGACTCGTTGTTCATGCCCTGAAGCACGGTCAGCTTGACGCCGTCCAGCTGATAGTCTTTCATCTTGCCGCGGGCCAGGGCGATGGAGGCTTCGGGTACTTCTTTGCCTATCAGCACGACGCGTATCTCGCGCCCCTCGGCGTCGCGGTGAATCTTCTTGTCCACCACTTGCGTATGCTCGAACGAGAGCTGCTCGTTGATGAAGCGGTTGGCCGTCCCTTGGAATACGGAATCCCGGATAATGCCCACGGTGAGGTAGGCGGCGGGACACATGGTGAGCACGGCAATCAGCACGATGTATTTGCGCACCTTCTTCTCCCGGTTCTTGTCGACGAACTCCTTACGCTGAAAGTGCATCACACGCACGCCCACAAAGGTGGCCAGACTGATGAATACGGAGTTGATAAAATAGAGGTAGAACGCGCCGAGGAAATAAATCAAGTTCCCCGTGGCCAGTCCGTAACCCGCTGTGCAAAGCGGCGGCATCAAGGCCGTGGCGATGGCCACGCCGGGGATGACGTTTCCTTTCTCTTTGGTGGAGAGCGCCGTGACACCGGCCAGACCGCCCAACAGGGCGATGAAGACATCGTAAATGGTGGGCGAGGTACGCGCCAACAGCTCGGACTGCCCTTCGGCCACGGGACTGATGAGGAAGAAGACGGTGGCGGTGGTGACGCTGAACAGCGTGGTGATCAGGAAGCTCTTGAACGAGCGCTTCATCAGCTCGAAATCGTTCAAGCCCACGGAAAGCCCCACGCCCATGATAGGCCCCATCAAGGGAGAGATGAGCATGGCGCCGATAATCACGGCGGTGGAGTTGACGTTCAGCCCTAAGGATGCCATGAAGATGGCGAATATCAGAATCCAGAGGTTGGCGCCCTTGAATTCCACTCCCTTTCGGATGGAGTCTACGGTGGCGAGTTCGTTGTCTTTGTCCTTACGCAGGTCGAGGTATTCCTTCAAGAACTTCTTGACGGCAAAGGTGTTTCGGTCATTCGGGGTCATGGTTTTACCTGTTTATGAGTTTATCATTTATCGTTTAGGGGTGGTTTCTTTACGAAACGGTTGATCAAGGGTATTTGCTGCAGGGGCAGGTCGCGCTTGACGAGGTAGGCCGCGAATACCAGCAACAAGGCGGTGCGATAGGCCATGCGCAGATAGAAGTCGCCAATCGGGACGCATTCCGCCGCCACATACAGCGCCGCCGCCAGCAACACGTAGCGGCCTATGGACTTCAAATCGTAGCGGATGGGGTACTTCTTCTGCCCCACGAAGTAAGACAGCAGCATGGCCGTGCCGTAGCTGCAAAAGCCCGCCCAAGCGCAGGCCATGTAGCTGTAACGGGGTATCAGCAGCACGTTCATCGTTATCAGTATGGCGCAGCCTATCAGCGAGAAGTAGGTTCCCCAGCGCGTCTCGTCAATCAGCTTGTACCAGAAGGAGAGATTGAAGTAGATGCCCATGAAGATTTCCGCCGCCATGACGATGGGCACCACACGAAGTCCCTCCCAATAGTCGCGCCCGATGATGTGCTTCAGGATGTCCAGATAGAACATCACGGCAAGAAAGGCCAGCAGGGTGAAGATGATGAAGAACTTCATGGCGGCGGCATACATCTCTTTATGGTCTTTCTCGCGGCTCTTGCCGAAGACAAACGGCTCGTAGGCAAAACGGAAGGCTTGCGTGAACATGGCCATCACCATGGCTATCTTGCTGGCAGCCCCGTAGATGCCGAGCTGCACGATGGCTTCCGCCTTGTCCGGATAGATGAAGGGGAAGATGATCTTATCCGCCACCTGATTCAGGATGCCCGCAATGCCCAGCACCAACAGGGGGAGGCTGTAGCTCAGCATCCGCCGGAGCAACTGCTTGTCGATGACGTAGGCAAAGCCGCGCAGTTCCGGTATCAGGCAGAGCATCACCACCGAGGTGCATATCAGGTTGAAGAAGAAAGCGTAGCCCACGTCGCTGCCCTCCATCCATACGTAATAGGTGAGGTTCAACGCAATGTTCAGGAAGATGAACAGGAGTTTGAGCGAGGCAAACTTGACGGGCCGTTTCTTGTAGCGCAGGTAGGCGAAGGGGATGCTCTGGATGGCGTCCATGACCACTACAATCATCATCATGCCCACATACCACGGATGCTCCCCGTAGCCCAGCACAGCGGCGATGGGTTTGAGAAACAGCAAGCCCAGCGCAAGAAACGTCAGCGAGCCGATGCTCACGCTGAGCAAGGTGGTAGAGTAGACGCGCGCCGGGTCGTCCTCTCCCTTGTTGGCAAAGCGGAAGAAACCCGTCTCCATGCCACACGTCAGGAGTACCAGCAGCAAGGCCACCCAGGCATACATGTTAGTGACCACGCCATACCCTCCCGATTGTGCCGACAAGGCCGTGGCATATACAGGCACCAGCAGGTAGTTCAGAAAGCGGCCTACAATGCTGCTTGCCCCATAAATGGCAGTTTCCTTTGCCAAAGATTTCAATCCGTTCACGTTAATCAGTGGTTAGCGGTTAGCGATGAGTGGTTAGCAGTGAGACTTGGCGGTCTTGATGCTGGTCGTTAGCATTTTCATCAGTTCTTCTGCATCGGGATAGATGCTCTTATATTCTTTTTCGTTCAAGAAAGATGTCTCATACAATAAATCCAGCCAGTATAAGGTCTCGTTGCACTCTTTCTGTGCGATGGCATATTTGTGAATAAAGTCGGCCTTACTCTCTGCACACTCTCCTTCGCACAGCATTGCCCCGACGGCTGTACCGGAACGTAACAGTTGCTTTGCCATCACCGTTTCTTGCTTTTCTGTCGAGATATACTGATAAAGTTTTATTATTCTTATTGCGAACTCCTTACTCTTCTTCTTCAAAATTCCATTCTTCTCCATAATCATTCACTACCACTAAACACTAATCACTAAATAACTAATCACTAAATAACCTTGTCTGGCTGTCGTAGAGGCTTCGTCCCAAGTGTTTATAGGCGAGTTCGGTGACTTCGCGTCCGCGGGGAGTGCGTTTCAGGAATCCCTCTTTTATCAGGAACGGTTCGTACACCTCTTCGATGGTGCCGGCATCTTCGCCCAAGGCGGTGGCAATGGTGGTAAGGCCTACCGGTCCGCCCTTGAATTTGTCGATAATGGTGCAGAGTATCTTGTTGTCAATCTCGTCCAACCCGTATTTGTCGATGTTCAACGCCTCGAGCGAGGACTGCGCGATTTCCGTGTCGATGCTGCCCGAACCTTTCACCTGAGCAAAGTCGCGCACACGGCGCAGCAACGCATTGGCGATGCGCGGGGTGCCCCGGCTGCGCGAAGCTATCTCCGCCGCCGCCCTTGTGGAGCAAGGCACGTCGAGGATGCTTGCCGAACGGCGGATGATGCCGCTCAGCACGTCGTCGTCGTAATACTCTAAGTGCAGGTTGATGCCGAAGCGTGCGCGCAGGGGAGCCGTCAGCAGTCCGCTACGGGTGGTAGCTCCTACCAGCGTAAAGGGGTTCAGGTCTATCTGTATGCTGCGTGCAGACGGACCTTTGTCTATCATGATGTCGATGCGGTAATCCTCCATGGCAGAGTAGAGATACTCCTCCACCACCGGAGAGAGGCGGTGAATCTCGTCGATGAACAGGACGTCGTTCGGTTCTAAAGAGGTCAGTATGCCGGCTAGGTCGCCCGGCTTGTCCAGCACGGGGCCGGAGGTAATCTTGAAGCCCACGCCCAGCTCGTTGGCAATGATGTTGCTGAGCGTCGTCTTTCCCAGTCCGGGAGGGCCGTGCAGCAGCACATGGTCCAGCGCCTCACCCCTGAGGCGGGCTGCCTTCACAAAGATACGCAAGTTGTCCACCACCTTGTCCTGTCCGCTGAAGTCCTCGAAGTTGAGGGGGCGCAGGGCGTTCTCGAAGTCACGCTCCTTGCTGGTGAGTTGCTGGTTGCGTATGTCAAAATCTTCTTGTTCCATGCTAAATGCTTATCTCTTGGCGTGCGGGCAAAGATAACACAAAACGGACGAAGAGTGTCTTTTTTTCTTCCGATTTCTTGGGCGGACCATTCTTTCCTCCGCAGAGAGGAGGGAAATCCTCCCGTTTCGTTTCCCTCCTCGGTTGCGAGCTTTCACAGGCAGATCTGTATAGCACCTGCCAAGCCCCTTGTATCAAACAGGCGGACTCCTTCTTTTCGAACCCGTTCAGTTCTTATATTCGCTCTCATCGTATTTCCGCAGTTTCGCTTCATAATGCTGCTTGACATCCTTCCAATGGTAATAGGGATACACGTCCGTGCGCACAGGCATGTGCCTTTCTTTTTCGTTGAGGAGGACTTTGACCAAGATGTCTTCACTGCCGGGCTTCCGGTAGAAGACGAACTGCACGTTGGAGGCCATGGGGAAGATTTCGAACGAGCGCCACTGCTCTGCCAGACTGTCCATGTCGGTGTACGTTTTGCCGTAATGCTCCAGCTCGAGCAAGGCGACCAGAGGTAGCAGGCAGGACTCGTGTCCGAAGCGCAACGTGGCACCGTGCCGACCTGTTGCGAGGAACTCGTCGGCGGTTTGGAGGATGTTGCGCAGAAGCTCCGCCTCCTTGTAGGGCATCCACCCTTTGGTTTGAGGAGCCGCACCGGCATACAGATACCACGATATGTTGTTCTTGCTCCACAGGTCGATGCACTCGCGGGTGGTGAAGAGCGAATACAGCTCCATATCGGTGTCGTGGCTTTGCATGTTGCAGGCTATGTCAAAGAGGTTGTTCATCAGCCGTGCGGGCTCTACGTGCCGTTTCACGAAGAGTGAGTCGCTGAACAACGCAGCCATCAGCCTTTGCGGGTGTACGTACTTTTGGGCGATATAGCGGCGGGTGGTTTCGGCCTCGGGCAGGCGCGAGAGCTCGTTCAGTTTGGTATTATCCCTGTTCAGGTAAGGCATGTCATGCAGGCTGGCATCGGTCGATATACGCAAAGCGGGATTCAGTCCCTGCAACTCCATACATTCGTTCATCATGGACAAGATGCAGCGGATGACGATGGTGGAGCGCGCGTCTATTCCTGCGCTGTCGGCAAAGACTTCGGGGAAGTTGTGATACATTCTTCGGGCTATGCCTCTGTGCTGGCGGGCACCGGCAGGGGTCAATTCGCCCAGACGTTTTTCGGCCATGGCGTTCATTCTGTTCACGACGTCCAGCGTCCGCTTACCGGCAGAGGTCAGGACGTTTGCCGAATCGGCCTTTCCCAGCACTTGCTGCGGGTAGGTGTAGTCTTGAGAATTGATTAGAAACCTTGAACCGTGCCGGTTGTACGTGCTGATGTAGAAAGGCACATACCCTTGGGGTGCAGGCGACTGTTGCCACGTAGGCTCGGGATATGCCTGATAGTTGTTGGCTGCCAACGAACGGTTTTCGGTGATTACTTGTTCGATTGTTTGCGAATATACAAAGCCTGTTACCAGTGTGTATATCCAGAGAAAAAAGATCCTTTTCATAAAATAAAAATTAGAAGAGGTGGCAGATTATCCCAAAAACGAGTAAGTCATCTGCCACCTCATGTTGTTAATTACTAGTTTGCATAGCCGTCATTCTGTTTTAACTTCGGATTCTTTTCAAGCTCGCTTAGCGAGAAAGGCAGATAGCGGTTGTGGTCGTTGAATACACGGTCTTCGATGCGGCACTGCTTCTCATTGGCCGATGTGCGCGGTTCTATACGGGCACGCATCTCAGGGTTGCTTTCTTTCCCATTCACTGTACCTATTATTCTATAAAGCGTTCCGTTCAGTACTGTATGAGCTACCATTTTGCCATTATCGTCTTTCCAACGGACAATGTCGGCACGGCGCATACCTTCGCCGGCCAGTTCGATGGTACGTTCGCGGCGCACCAAAGCACGGATGCTCTTCTGATCCACATATTTCGAACGATTCACCTTACTCATACCGCCACGTACACGTAATTGATCGATTATATCGAGGGCTTCGTCAAGGTTTTCGTTCAGTTCTACATTGGCTTCGGCAATGGTGAGCAGTACCTCTGCATATCTAAACAGGATGGGGCATAAGGCTTCGTTGCTCAGCGACGCTGAATATTGAGAAATTGGCACGGTGTATTTGGCCCATATCATTCCCGTTTTTGAAGCATTGTTCGAGGCATTGTAAAAGTCGGGATTCGATGCTCCATTGATTTTCTTGTCCAACGTATTGAAAACTCTGATTTTTCCATTTTTACCTAACCAGTCCATACCCGGATATATGACGGTTTGAGCAAGACGCGGGTCACGATTGGCAAACGGATGTTCGGGGTCATATCCGGAATCAGGCTCGTCAGGCATCAGGCCATTCTTCATTTCGAACATGTCTACGAGGTTTCTTGTAGGCACCATCGAAGCCCATCCTCCGTCGGCGTTGTTGAAAAGTCGGATGCAGTTCTCGAACGGAAACGTGGTAGGCACGTGCTGCATGGCGTAGATTATTTCTTTTGAAGTTTGTCCTTGCAGGCTGAACATTTCGAGAAAATCAGGGTCTAATTCGTACATATCCAGTTGCCTGATGGCATTAGCCGCTTCGCGCGCTTTCTGATAATCTCCCCAATACAAGGCAGCCCTCATTTTGACGGCCAAAGCTGTACCTCGAGCGATACGCCCTTTTTGTGCAGGTTTTATGTTCAGCATCGGGATGGCTTGATCCAGTTCATTGTAGACAAACTCTTTTATTTTCTCTTCGGAACTTCTTTCCACCTGAGCTTCTGCCGCCGTTTCAGGCAAATCGGTAATCAATGGTACTCCACCATACCAGAAATTCATCTGGAAATAGCGATAAGCACGAATGGTGCGTACCTGAGCAAACAAATCGTTCTTTACTTTTTCGTCGAAGTCCACTTTATCGGCCTTGGCAAAGAAAGTGTTGCAACGACGGATGAGAGAATAGTCGTAATATGCCATGGTACGGGTTTGCGACATGGTGCCGTTGGCCACGAACTTATAGTTGCCCGATGATGAAGCCTTATAGGCAATGTCAGACATGCAATCGGCAAATAGAATGTCATCGGAGCCGACGGGGTTTGACCATTTTTCATAGCAGGCTGTAACGGCACTGTATACATCTTTCTCTGTCTGCCAGAAAGTGGAAGGCGATAAGGAATCGTGAGGAACTTTATCCAAGAAGCTGTCGCACGAAGAGGTGGATAACAGGGCTATGGATGCCCAAACTATCAGTTTATATGATTTCATAGGTAGTTCAATTAAAAGGTTATGTTTATACCAAACGAGTTTGTCATTACCTGCGGATA
>CAUUOT010000013.1:0-10776 GCA_963546815.1 uncultured Bacteroides sp. | reverse complement strand
AGTCGTATACTTAGCCTACCCCCTCTCAGAAGCCCTTCCCGAAGGGGGGCTTTCGGGCCTCCGGTTCATTGCCGAAAACGAGGCTTTAAGAATAAACGATTATTACACGCTGTTTTCTTCTATCAAAGCTTGAGCCAAATACCTACTATCAAGTATTGTGCGGATGCACGAGAGATTCTATCTTTGCGCGCAATAAAAAAACTCCCGCTCGAAGCGGAAAAACCTTTTTATGAGACATCTGAAAAAAATACTCGCCTTGGCCGTCCTTGCATGGATGGCCGCAGCCTGCGCCGAAGAGTCGGCTCCGGACGCCAGCCCACAAGAGCAACGGGCGTATACCTCGGACAAATTGAGTTTGAAACTCAAACCCCGCATCGTGGACAGAATAGACAACCGGAAGAAGTGGCTCACTCCGCCCACCGGCAGCGACGAGCTGGACGACTTCCTGCGCGGCGCCGGCGCCAGCCGCATCTGCCGAATATTCCCCTATGCCGGTAAAGACGAGGATAAACAACAACGCGAGGAGCTGAACTGCTGGTACACCGTCATCATAGACCAATCCCTCTCCGCCACGACCCGCGGCGCACTCACCCGCACGCTGGACGAGATAGCCTCTTATGTCGAGCCCGTGGCCGTCCCCAGACTGGAAGAGACGAAGTACATCCTCGTCGATGAGCCACAGGCGGCAAGCACCCGCAGCCGCTTCGACGACCCCCTCTACACTGACCAGTGGAACTTCCGCAACACAGGCGCCGTAGGGGCTTATACCGACGCGCTGGACAACCAAACGACCAGCAGCATCGCCGGGGCGGATATCAACATAGAGCCGGCATGGAGCCTCAGCACGGGAGACCCTGACGTCATCGTGGCCATCGTGGACGGAGGTATAGACACCGCCCATCCGGACCTGAAGGAGAGCCTGTGGACAAACCCGGGCGAGATACCCGGAAACGGCATCGACGACGACAATAACGGATACGTGGACGACTGCCACGGCTATAACTTCGTGGACGACAACGGAACCATCCTCCCCACCGAACACGGCAGCCACGTGGCAGGCGTCATCGCCGCACGCAACAACAACGGAACCGGCGTGTGCGGAATTGCCGGCGGAAACGGCGCCCCCGGCACGGGCGCAAGGCTGATGAGCTGCCAGATATTCCGCAAGAACCCTGACTACAATCCTCGAGATCCCCGCTCCAGAGAAGACATCGGCACCGGCGACCTCAACCAGACTGCCGCCGCCATTGTCTACGGAGCCAACAACGGAGCCCTCATCTCGCAGAACTCTTGGGGGTTCGACCTTGACGTACGGTCCACGCCGCGAGTGATAAAAGAGGCGATAGACTATTTCGAGAAATACGCCGGCGGAAGCAAGACCCGCCGCCCGCTCATGAAAGGGGGCGTGGTGGTATTCGCCGCAAGCAACGACGCCACAGCCCAGCCCACCTATCCCGCGGCGGAAGATAACGTCATCAGTGTAGCGGCATGGAATCCCGACTTCCAGCCCTCGTGGTACACCAACTACGGAGAAACCGTGGACATCGCGGCGCCCGGAGGAAGTTATCCCGACAGAGGCAAGTATCCCAGCGAGGGCGGACTGCCCACTTCTGCCGTACTAAGCACTGTATCTACCGATGCGGACGGGCGAGGCAGGTACGGCTACATGCAGGGCACCTCGATGGCGTGCCCCCACATCTCGGGCATTGCCGCACTGATTGTCTCGAAGTACGGCAACGCCAGCTTCACCTCGGAAGACCTCCGCCGGCGCATCCTCGCAGGAGTAAAGCGGATGGACTATAACGACTATGTCACAGACAGATACTTCGACGGCATGGGCCTGGGATACGCCGACGCACTGGCAGCCTTGACGGACGATGCAAACGCCGCCGCACCCTCGGCCCCCGAGTTTGTCAAAGAGGAAGGGAGCTCGGGATACGGAGACGTCACCGTGGCTTGGAAGTCCGGAAACAAAGGCAGCGACGGCTCGCTGCAGAGCTATATGCTGTACTCTTCTCTCACCCCGATAACTGCGTCCAACTTTCATCAGGCGTCCGTCCACAGGATAAACGCCAGCTACGCCGAGGCGGGCAAGATTTTCCGGCGGACATACAGTTCCGGCAAGTCGAACACAACGTATTACTTCGCGGTACAGGCTGTGGCACGCAACGGAAAGACGTCTCCCGCGACCATCCTCGAAGGCGGCATCTCCACACTGAACAACGAGCCTCCGAAGATAGAGGCCGACATGGCGGGAAACCGCCTCACCCTGGCAGGCAAGGATACGCGCACTGTGCGCTTCACCGTGACGGACAAGGAGAACCACCAATGGACGTACTCCTTCAGCAATGCCGGCGCCCTGTCCATCGTCCGCACGCAAAACGTCCTTACGGTGCGTATAAACGCCGATAGCTTCATCCCCGGCATTTATCAGCTAAGACTTACCGTGACGGACGAGTACGGGGCGAAGTCTACTTTCAACCTGACATTGGAGATTCTGGCCGACAAGGCTCCCTCACTGAAGAAAGGCTTCGGAATGCTGAACGTAAAGAAAGGACGGGAGAAGTCCGTCGCCCTTTCAGATATCATCGACGACGAGCAGCCCTCCGGCATCGACTGCATCGTGAGCAGCGGAGGGCAAGCTTCCGCATACGTCAAGGACGGAACGCTCTCCGTGAAGGGACTGGAATGGGGAGAGGGCTATGTGGAAATCTCCGCCACCGACGTCCACAAGCAGACCGGCGTATTCCGCATACCCGTCTTTGTCTACGAGGACGAGGGCATCTACGCCTTATATCCCACGGTGGCTACGGCAGTAGTGTACGTCAGACTGGGCGAAGCGGTGGAGGGAGACGTAGAGATGACAGTGCGCAATGCCGCCGGAAAGCAGGCCCTGCGCAAGACGTTCCACACCTCATCGCTCAACGCCGTGCAGCGCACTTACCGGCTCGACGTGCAGAAGCTCTCGCCGGGCAGCTACACGCTGAGCGTCATCAACCGGAGCAAGACTTATCAATCAAGGTTCATCAAAGACAAACGATAGAGAAATGAAGAGACTGATTACCTTCCTTACAATGACGGCGGTCTGCCTGCTGATGCATGCACAGAGCCGCCCCGTGCCGATATACGACATGCCCGCCTCCGCTCGTTCGCTGAGCACCGGCGGAGGAAGTATGGGCCGGCAGCAGAGCGCATACATCTACACCAACCCCTCGGCAGCATTCGCCGCGGAAGAAGCCAGGGGGACGGCGGAGTATTTGCTTGCACTGGTCGACAACAAGACGGGAAACATGTTACTGCATACCGTCACCGCATCGCACCGCTGGGGCTCGCACCTCGTCATGGGGGGAGTACGCTACTACGCGCAAGGATCCATCGACCATGCGCTGGACATCAACATGAAGCCCGTGCCCGGACGACTGCGCCTATACGCCTACACGGCAGACTTGGGGTACGCGCGCCGGCTGGGCGCTTTCTCGGTCTACGGTTCTCTGGGACTTGCGTCGGAAAAGGCGGCAGAGCGCATCGGTGCATACCGCGCCAATATAGGGGCAAGTTTCAGCCATTCGCTGCAGTCGGCGGACTATACGGTCGGCCTCGGCATCCGCGATTTAGGAATGGTCTCTTACCGGGGCAAGAACAAGCGGCTCGCCCCGCTGCTTCATGCGGGAGGCTCCGTCACGCTACCCACGTGGGAGGGTCAGGCCCTCGGTGTCTTCGTCGACGGAGGGATGTATCTCCCCAGCGGCAAATCGAAGGCGGCGGGCATCCTCGGTGCCGGACTGGACTATACGTTTGCCAAGCGCTACTCGCTGCGGGCAGGCGGACATACGGGCGGAGACCGGGACAATTACCTGAGTGCCGGCCTCGGGGTCAGGGTGGGCCGGTTCACAATGGACGCGGCAGCCAAGCTGGCGTGTGAAGATGGTCTGAGCAACCTCTACATGGCAGGCATGAAATTCGACTTCTGACTCCTTCCGGCAAACAGTCTGTCGGTTTCATCTCTTTCCGATGACCTCTTTTTAGGATGAGAACAGCCGTTTTATACGATTTTTCTCCTCCTTAGTTCTTTCCGAAAAACGACATAACCGATTAAAACTTATCTTTGTCCGCGGATATAAAAACAACACCTCGATGATGGACATTACCCCCCTCTACCGGATATTCCGGCAATGCACCTGCGTCACCACCGACAGCCGCCGCTGCCCGCAAGATTCGCTCTTTATCGCCCTGAAAGGCGAAACATTCAACGGAAACGCCTTTGCCACGCAGGCGCTGGAGCAGGGTTGCGCTTACGCCGTGGTAGACGAGGCGAGGTATGCCCGTCCCGGAGATGCGCGTTACATCGTGGTGGACAACTGTCTGCACGCCTTGCAGCAACTGGCTAACCATCACCGCAGGCAGCACCGCGCGCCCGTGATCGGCATTACGGGTACCAACGGGAAGACCACCACCAAAGAGCTGATAGCCGCCGTACTGACGCAGAGCCACCGCGTGCTGTACACGCAGGGAAACTTGAACAACCACATCGGCGTACCCCTGACGCTGCTGGGGCTGCAGGAGGGGCACGATCTGGCCGTCATCGAGATGGGGGCCAGTCACCCCGGAGACATCAAGGAATTGGTGGAGATAGCCGAACCCGACTACGGCCTCATTACCAACGTGGGGAAAGCTCATCTGGAGGGATTCGGCTCCTTCGAAGGAGTCATCAAGACCAAGGGCGAACTGTACGACTTCCTACGCTACCGTGGGGGCACCGTCTTCGTTCATCAAGACAATCCCTACCTGCGCAAAATGGCCCGGGGACTGCAGCAGGTGACTTACGGCACGGAAGAGGGACTCTACGTCAGCGGAAGCATCACCGGGAACTCGCCTTGTCTGGCCTTCGAATGGAAAGCCGAAGACGAGGACGCATGGCACGAGGTGCAGACGCAACTCATCGGGACCTACAATCTGCCCAATGCATTGGCGGCCGTGGCCATCGGTCGCTTCTTCGGCGTGGAGCCGCCGAAGATAAACCGGGCGTTGACAGCGTACCTCCCCAGCAACAACCGCTCGCAACTGAAAAGAACCGTGGACAACACGCTGATTATCGATGCCTACAACGCTAATCCCACCAGCATGGCCGCCTCCATCGGCAACTTTGCCGACATGCAGGCCGAAAACAAGATGCTGATACTGGGAGATATGCGCGAGTTGGGGAAAGACAGCCCCGAAGAACATCAGCAGGTGGTGGACTATCTGGAAGCGTGCGGCTTCGAAGACGTATGGCTGGTGGGAGAACAGTTTGCCGCCACCCGTCATACCTACCCCACCTATCCGGACGCGCAGGCACTCATTGCCCGGCTGCAACAAGAGAAGCCCCGCGGGAAAACTATCCTCATCAAAGGTTCGAACAGCATCAAGCTAAGTAGCGTGGTGGAGTATCTGTAACCGACAGCGGGTCACCGACGGGACTTCATCATCCGAGGCCTCACAACGAAACAGGCTATCAGCGACGCCGCCGCTACACCCGCAACGTTGGCCGCAAAGTCCATCCAGTCGCCCCCGCGATACGTCGTGCAATACTCCTGAAGCAACTCCACCACTCCGCCGAAGAGCACGGGACAGACCGACGCTCCCACCCACGCGTGCCACAAAGGCCGGCGGTCATTGCGGTGCGCCCGCAGAAACTCCAGCCACAGCATGCCCGCCATGCCGAAGTACATGCAGCCGTGCACCAGCTTGTCCATGCCCGAGACAATCTTCATCTCCACGGCAGGCGGGCGGAAGAACGAGAGGTAAATCACGGCCAGAATAATGGACAGCGACAATGGGTAGTTCTTTACAATGCGATATAACATAACACTAGTACGATGAATAAACAGATTGGCACCAAAAGTACGGAACATTCCGCTATATTTGCACCTACCCTAAACAGAAAACACCATGTCGAACCCATTCAAGGACTTCTTTTACTTCTCGCGAACAGAAAAGCGCGGGATACTGATACTGACGGCCCTCATCCTCGCCCCCATCGTCATCGGACTGTTCTTCCCCCGCCGGAAGCCACTGCCGCCTTCCGTCGAAGAGCAGGAAAAGCATGCCGTGGACGTGGCAACGTACAAAGAATTCGTGTCGTCCGTTAAGGAGAAAAAATCCGTCCCCTCCGCCACCCTCCGTCCATTCCCTTTCGACCCCAACACGACGGACTCCGCCTCGTTCCGCCGGATGGGCTTGCCCGCATGGATGGCACGCAACATCGTGCGCTATCGGATGAAGGGAGGCAAATTCCACCAAGCCGAAGATTTCAAGAAGATATACGGACTGACGGAAAAACAATACCATACGCTACTACCCTACATCCGCATCTCAGTGAGAGACACGGCAAAGAGTGCCGAACGGCCGTCGCTCATCCTGCACGACAGCACAGCATCGGTCCGAATCGTCCGGCACAAATATCCCGAGGGCACCGTAATCGACCTGAATCTGGCCGACACCACCGAGCTGAAGAAGATTCCCGGCATAGGTAGCGGCATCGCCCGCATGATTACCGTTTACCGCGAGCGCCTGGGGGGATTCTACCGCATCGAACAGTTGCAGGACATCCGCTTGGATTACCGCCAACTGGAGCCTTGGTTTCGCATCGACTCCACGAAGATACGCCGCATCAACCTGAACCGAAGCGGCATAGAGAAGCTTCGTCATCATCCCTACATCAACTTCTATCAAGCCAAGGCTTTCATAGAGCATCGGAAAAAGGGAGGAGAACTTCATAGCCTGAAGCCTTTCGTCCTGCATGAAGAGTTCTCGGAAGCCGATTTGGAGAGAATCAGCCATTACGTTTGCTTCGAATAGCCCCTTGCTCTGCCTATTCTCACATATACGACGTTGCACGTCTCGTCTATACGAAATAAGTCACAAGATATAGATAGGTATTCAACGGGGAAATTACATCTGTTCCTATTTTAGCATAAGTTCGACGAATCGTAATTGTTTGTAAATAGAGTAATGCTGTACCCCACGAGTGACCCCTTGAGATACCCCACGAGTGACCCCTTAAGGTACCCCACGAGTGGGGTATAAATACACCTGTTTTTGGAGTATGAACGCGGTTTCACACAAGATGAAACAACCGGTAAATCCGTCGAGCTCACATTATTTTATTTCCCCGTCTACAAGATGAATGGTGCGGTCTGTGGTCTGTGCCAGGCCCTCGTCGTGCGTCACGATGACAAAGGTCTGCCCGAAGCGGTGGCGCAAATCAAAGAAGAGCCGATGCAGTTCCTCTTTATTATGTGTATCGAGACTGCCGGAAGGTTCGTCCGCCAGCACCACGGCGGGATGATTGATAAGCGCACGTGCCACGGCCACACGCTGTTTCTCCCCTCCCGACAACTCGTTCGGCTTATGCGATGCACGGTCCACCATTCCCATAAAGTCAAGCATCTCCGTAGCGGCAGTCTTAGCCTCCTGCTGCCCTTTTCCGGCAATGAAGGCCGGTATCATCACATTCTCGAGGGCGGTAAACTCCGGCAATAGTTGATGGAACTGAAAGACAAAACCGATGTGCTTGTTGCGGAAAGCGGAAAGCTCACGCTCCTTCATGCGGTCGGCCCGCGTACCGTCAATCATCACCGAACCACTATCGGGCATATCCAACGTGCCCATTATCTGCAACAGTGTCGTCTTGCCCGCACCGCTAGGACCGACAATGCTGACTATTTCTCCTTTATCTATCGACAAATCAATGCCCTGCAGCACTTGCAGACTGCCGAAGCTCTTCGTTATATTCTCTAATCGTATCATCGTTCTCTTACAATCTTTTTATCACATATTCCGCCAGATAGCAACCGAAAACAGCCGGCATATAGCTCACCGTGCCGCACGTGGACTTTTTGTTCATTTCGTCTTCAGTCAGCAATACCGCATTCGGGTCGGCCTGCTCCGTGCTGAAGACCACCGGCAGTTTCCGTCTGACGCCCATCTTCTGCAAACGCTTGC
Source organism: uncultured Bacteroides sp. (assembly GCA_963546815.1). GTDB lineage: Bacteria > Bacteroidota > Bacteroidia > Bacteroidales > Bacteroidaceae > Bacteroides. The sequence continues at coordinate 2,793 of CAUUOT010000013.1, read as the reverse complement.
GCACCGCCTTGCTCAGCCCGCAATGGTAAGTGTCCCCTATATCGGCAAAGCGAACCTGCGTGATATCGTTCTTGGCGCCCGCCCCCATGCTCGACACGATTTTGAGATGCCGCTTCATCGCCTCCGCAATCAGATGACACTTTGGCGCAAGCGTATCGATGGCATCTACGATAAAGTCATACGGCGAGGCATCCAACAACCGGGGGATATTCTCATCTTTCAGAAACTCCGGCAGTACCGTCAACTCTAACTCCGGATTGATGTCTTTGAAACGCTCCGTCAGCACTTCCGCCTTCTTTCGCCCTATTGTAGAGTGCAAGGCAGGCAGCTGACGGTTGATGTTCGTTGGTTGCACTGTGTCTGCGTCGACAAGGGTCATCCTACCCACTCCGGCACGGCATATCATCTCGGCGGCGTACGCACCCACACCGCCCAGACCGACTATCAGGACATGTGCCCGTTGCAACCGCTCCATCTTTTCATCACCTAACAGAAGACGAGTCCTCTGCTGCCACGACCTTTCTTTCAAGTCCTCCTCTGCAAGGAGAGAGGAAGGAGTAGATTCATTTACCATTATCCTCCGTTTTTATTTCGCCGACATGTCGATCGGTTCCCTTCTCCCTATCAGGGGAAGCCTTAAAGTATTTATAAAACCAATTACCCATTTTCTCGTAATGCTGCGATTCATTATTCCCGAGAGGATTGGAAAAAGAAACCATGTCCTGCGGCTCGCCCGACTGGTCGGGATACAACACTATCACACTGTTATTCGCAAAATACTTGCCTATCTGGGCAGGCAACTTCTCGAAAGCGCCGTCGTAAGAGATGGAACCGCGACGGGCACTGACAATCACCAACAGATGATCGTAGTTGACACAATCGGTCAATCGCAGCAAATCGCCCCAATCATCCAGACGGGAGAAGTCGGTCAAGGTCTGCCTGTATTTCTTCCTGATTAACGCTTGCAGCAGGGCTGTCGTCTCTTTGTTGGCAAAGAAATGTATCCGGCATCCTAAAGTTCCACCCAACCGGCAGAAATGTTCCACCCACTTCCTGAAACCGGTCTCGTACTCCGCTTTTGGCGGCACAGCCACAATCACCCGCCTAATCGTATTAATGGGAATCAGAAACTTAGAAATCATCACCTCACGATGCAAGCCTTTCAGCAAATTCTCCGTAAGCATACCGAAGAAAGAATCCACGATATTGACTTTGCTATGCAAACCGATGATTACATCCGTCGCCTCGTACTCTTTCGCCGTATGGATGATGCCGGAAGCGATGTTCAGGTCATAGCGGGTAATCTGCGTCAGCGGCACATCCGCCGATGCCGTTATCATGGCTGCCTTCTCTAGATAACGCTTCCCGCGAAGCTCCGCCTTCTCCGAACTGCCATCGTCGTTGATAACGTTCAGAGCCAGTAGGTTGTCTTTCTGTCTCTGGTCGCGTATCAGCAAAGACAAGTTTATCAAATCCTCAATCGTATCAGGATTGCCAATAGGAATCAGAATCTTCTCCTGCTCCACAGGGAGACTCTCCTCGGGATGTACCTCTTCCATCGCCACCTTGCGTGCCGCCCGCTCGGTGATGAACGAGCTAATGATGCATGTCACCAGAATCAACAAGACGGTACCGTTCAGTACATCATCGTTCAACAGACGATCTCCGTTAGGCAGAATGATGTTATATCCTACCAATACGGCCGCCAATGTCGCCGCAGCCTGCGCGTTGCTCAGTCCGTACATCAGTTCCCGCTCAATAGCCCTCATTCTATAAATCTTCTGTGTCAACCAGCAAGCAATCCATTTCCCCGTCAGCGCCACCACAATCATCACTGCCGCCACCTTCAACGCATCGCCATGACCGAAAATCACATGCACATCAATCAGCATACCCACTCCTATCAGGAAATAAGGGATGAAGAGCGCATTCCCCACAAACTCCAGATGACTCATCAACGGAGAGACGTGCGGAATCAGGCGGTTCAGCACCAGACCGGCAAGGAAAGCCCCCAGAATTCCTTCCATCCCCACGAACTCCATCAGTCCCGCGCCGAGGAATACCATGGCAAGCACAAAGATGAACTGCATCACGTTGTCGTCATACCTGCGAAAGAACCAGCGCCCTATACGCGGAAACAAATAGATGATCAAGGCACCGAGAAAGATGACCTTGACAACCAGCCATATCCAGAACAAGCCGTCCGATTCGCCCTTAAACATACCTCCCACCACAGCCAGCACCAGCAACGTCAACGTATCTGTCACCGCCGTGCCACCCACGGCAATGCTCACACTGCGGTGCCGCGACACTCCGTAACGGATGACAATGGGGTAAGCCACCAGCGTATGTGACGCATACATGCTTGCCAACAGAACAGAGGTCAGCACTCCATACTTCAGCACCGTGATATTCGTCAACAGACCTATACCTATCGGGACTATGAAAGCCAGCACTCCCAACACCAACGCCTTGCCGCGATTCTGCTTGAAGTCGGCCATATTCATTTCCAGTCCGGCAAGAAACATGATATAGTATAATCCCACCTTACCGAAAAGCTCGAAGCTACTGTCGCGTACCAAGATGTTAAACCCGTGTTCACCTATGACGAGGCCCGCCAATATCATACCGATGATATGGGGAATGCGAAGTCGGTTCAACAAGATAGGTGCAAACAATATAATAAGGAGTACAAGGAGGAATATCCATGTAGGGTCGGTGATGGGAAGAGTCAAACTGAAGTCAAACCAATCCATAGGCAGTTGTCTTAGGTTTTGATCGCAAAATAACGAA
>CAUUOT010000012.1:0-11665 GCA_963546815.1 uncultured Bacteroides sp. | reverse complement strand
CACCAATACGCCTGTATCGCCTATCTGACCGCCGCTTTCGGCATAAAACGGAGTCTTGTCCAGTACAATCTGGTATAAGGTTTGGTTTTTCTGCTTCACTTGGCGGTAACGCAGGATGGATGTTTCGTATTCCGTGTAATCATAGCCTACGAATTCAGAAGCCCCTTCATGCAGGATAACCCAGTCACCTGTTTCTACGGCTGCCGCATTACGTGCGCGTTGTTTCTGTTGTTGCATTTCGGCTTCAAATTCCTTGATGGAGACCGTCATGCCGTTTTCACGAAGAATCAGTTCCGTCAAGTCGAGCGGGAAGCCGAATGTGTCATAGAGAGTAAAGGCATCCTTACCGCTGATTTCGGTCTTGCCGGCGGTCTTGGCATCGGTCATGGTCTTTTCCAGCAGACGGATGCCCGTTTCCAATGTATGCAGGAAGGAGTCTTCCTCTTCTCTGATAACTTTTTCTATCAAGTCTCTTTGTGCATTCAATTCCGGATAGGCGGCCCCCATGTTTTCTATCAATACGGGGAGGAGCTTGTACATGAAGGGCTGCTTTTGTCCGAGGAATGTGTAGCCGTAGCGCACGGCACGGCGAAGGATACGGCGGATGACATAACCGGCTTTCGCGTTGCTCGGCAGCTGACCGTCTGTGACGGAGAAAGCGATGGTGCGGATGTGGTCGGCGATGACACGCATGGCGACGTCCGATTTCTCGTCTGCTCCATATCTCTTTCCGGTTATACCGGCGATGGCATTCAGTATCGGTTGAAAGATGTCGGTGTCGTAATTCGACGTTTTGCCCTGCAGGGTACGTACCAGACGCTCGAAGCCCATGCCCGTGTCGATAACCTTGGCAGGCAGCCCTTCGAGGCTACCGTCGGCTTTGCGGTTGAACTGCATGAACACCAGGTTCCATATCTCGATGACCTGCGGATGGTCTTTGTTTACCAGTTTATATCCGGGTGTCTTGGCTTTCTCTTCTTCCGAACGAGAATCGATGTGAATCTCCGAGCATGGACCGCATGGACCCGTATCGCCCATCTCCCAGAAGTTGTCGTGCTTGTTTCCGTTCAATATATGGTCTTCCGGCAAGAATTGGCCCCAGTAGGCGGCGGCTTCATTATCGCGCTCCAGTCCGTCTTCAGGGCTGCCTTCGAACACGGTGGCATATAAATCCTTGGGGTCTATCTTCAGAACATCTACCAGATACTCCCAGGCCCAAGAGATAGCCTCTTTCTTGAAATAGTCGCCGAACGACCAGTTGCCCAGCATCTCGAACATGGTGTGGTGATAAGTGTCGTGCCCCACCTCTTCCAAGTCATTGTGCTTTCCGCTGACACGGAGGCATTTCTGCGAGTCGGCCACTCTTTTATATTTTGCCGGCTGATTGCCTAAGATGATATCCTTAAACTGATTCATACCCGCATTCGTGAACATCAGCGTGGGGTCGTCTTTTATCACCATCGGTGCCGAGGGCACAATCTGGTGACCTTTGCTCTCGAAGAAACTCTTGAAAGAGTCTCTGATTTCATTTGCAGTCAACATACGTTTTATTTATGATTATTTATTTACGGTTTTTCAATTTATGATTGACGCCTTTGCGTGGGTTGGCGGAATGATTGCAGGCAATTCTTTTGCCCTTTTCTTATCAATCATAAATGATATAATTCTTGAAAAAACACCGCAAAGATAGCTTGTTTTTATTACTTTTGCCGTATTGACAAACGAATATTTCCTGAGATGCGCAAAGTATACTACATTTATAATCCACAGACACAGACGTATGACCGCATTTACCCTACTGTCCGTCAGCGGGCATTGAGCATCCTTCGTCGTTTGTTTTTCGGTATGGGGTTGGGTGCGGGGAGTTTTCTGTTGCTGCTGCTGATATTCGGCTCACCGTCCGAAAAAGAATTGAAAAAAGAAAACAGCAAGTTGCAGGCGCAGTATGATGTGCTCGAAGCCCGGATGGATGAGGCGATGGGCGTATTGCAAGATATCCAGCAACGCGACGATAACCTCTATCGCGTCATCTTTCAGGCAGACCCTATCCCTTCCGCCATACGCACATCCGCATACGGGAGAACCAACCGCTACGAGCATCTGATGGACTTGGCGGACGCCGATTTGGTCATCAATACGACACAGAAACTGGACGTCCTGACCAGGCAACTCTATATTCAGTCCAATTCTTTTGACGATGTGGTGAAGATGTGCAAGAGTCATGACGAGATGCTCAAGTGCATCCCCGCCATCCAGCCCGTCTCGAACAAGAACTTGAAGCAGACGGCCTCAGGCTATGGCATGCGCATCGACCCCATCTACGGCACGCCCCGCTTTCATTCGGGCATGGATTTCTCAGCCAATCCCGGTACGGATGTCTATGCCACCGGCAACGGTACTGTGGTAAAGATGGGGTGGGAGACCGGCTATGGCAATACCGTCATTATCGACCACGGATTTGGGTACCAGACGTGGTATGCCCATCTTCGCGACTTCCGTACAAAGCTGGGCAAGCGTGTGGTACGTGGCGAGGTGATTGGCGGTGTGGGCAATACGGGAAAGAGTACCGGTCCTCACCTGCACTATGAGGTACATGTTAAGGGACAGGTTGTGAATCCCGTCAATTACTACTTCATGGATCTTAGCGCCGAAGATTACGACCGCATGATTCAAATAGCCGGGAACCACGGAAAGATGATGGACTGATTTCTCCCCCAACCATACTTTCTTCTTTCATCCGTACGGAACAAACTCCCCCTCCGTATAAGCTTTTTCTTTTTTATCCGTATAAAAAGTTTCTCTCTTCCATATAAAAAGTTTCTCTCTCCCGTATAAAAAGTTCAAGAGATTAGGGAGAAAACTCTATTTTCAGCCTAAAAATAGAGAATACATCCCGAGGACGGGAAGTTTTCCCGCGGGAGTCCTCTTGTTTTTAGAGGGCATCTCACAGATTTTCTTTGCTTATGTCAGACTCAGGTTATAGATATGGGAGGCGCTTACTGTGCCTGGGCGAAGGCTTTTCTGCAAGAAGCAGCGGCCTTTTCATCTATATATGGAGGCAACTTCCCAATACGAGTGAGGGTGCCTCAGTCCTATTGGGAGGTAGGCTCAGTTGTATTGGGAGGTGAGTTTCACCCCGAAGGGAAGGGGTGAAACTCTTAATCAGTTCATAGCTCGATACTTATCATGGATTTATTAGAGATAAGATTGCCGGTAATCGAGGCGTTTCCTATCTTTGCATCGGCGTAGCCTGTTGGGGAATGAGGAAGAATAGGCCTCCACATTCCGGTTTGATGTATCGTAAATAAAGAAAAGCCGTTATGCTAAACACGGATAAAGACTTGAAATTATATTATTCCATCGGCGAGGTGGCCGCCATGTTCGGTGTCAACCCGTCGTTGCTTCGCTTCTGGGAGAAGGAGTTTCCGCAGCTCAGGCCCAAGAAGGGGGGGCGCAACATACGTCAGTATAGCAAGGAGGACGTGGAAACGGTGAAGATGATTTATCACCTGGTGAGAGAACGGGGCATGACGCTGCCCGGAGCTCGCCAGAGGATGAAGGACCATAAAGAGGCCACCGTGCGCAACTTCGAGATAGTGCAGCGGTTGAAAGCCATCCGCGAGGAGCTGACGGGCATGCGCGATGCTTTGAATGCTTTCACTTACGAGGATGTGGAAAGGCTGAAAGAGAACATACGGAAACCTCCTCTATAAGGTTGAAAGACGTTTTGTCGGAGCGATTATCTCACTCTGTTATAAGTCTTCAAAGCCTCGTTGCGGACTGTTTGGGGCAAATGTTCGTCCTCGCTCATCTCTTTGGTGCAAGCCATTATTTCGGGGGCCATGCAGGAGTATTTATGCCATCCGAGGTAGGCGATTAAACGGGGTATCAGGTAGTAAGGACAGTACTTGCGCAGGGTGCGGATGTTTAGTCGGCGCAACTTGTCCGGAGTGTCGGGGGCGGTGATGGCCGTCGTGCCTTCCAACCACTTGCGGGCACTTGACTTGATGGCCTTTTCAATCGTCTGGCCTACCTTCTCCTTATTTATATAGCGGATGTCTTCGTTGAAGAACTGTTCTTTGAACACTGCCAGCAACTTGTCTTCGGGATAGAAAGACAAGGCGTTCATCGCGTTGAAGTTGCATCGCTCGGACGTATTGTTGGAGATGCAGATGCGGATGAGCGGGGGTATCAGACGTTCGTCGCCGCTCTGCCCCAAGAAGCGAAGACCGAAGCGCTGAACCATCTCGTAGCTGTCGTCCACGGCCAGTTGTATGGCTTCGATGAAGCGGTCGCCTCTCAGTTCGGATAGCGAAACGAGGGCCTGTATCCTGACGATGGCGTGTGGCGAGGTGCGGAAGATGTCCAGCAGTCGGGCGGACGAAATCATTCCGCCGCGATGCAGTTGCTCGATGGCCATGCACTGCAGTTCGGGCAATGCCGCCGGATGGAGGTATTTCTTCCAGGCGGTAGGATTGTCTGATGCCAGAAGACGGTTGATATCCACACCTTTCACCGCCGGGGCAAAGGCGAAGGTAGGGTCGCCTATCACGTGCGATTCGAGGTAGCCTGAGTAGCGCGCTACATTGCCCACACGCATGCCCAGTCCCAACAATCCCATATAGCGGTCGCTCCACTTGTCTTGCAGTACATTCACCGTATTGGCGATGCAGGCGATGTTCTTGCCCGCGCCGAAGATGTACTGGTTGGCTATGCAGTCTTCCCGGTGGAACGAGCCGCAGAAGCAGGCGTCTATCATCACTACGCGGCAGTCGGGGCGATAGCCGTACGTGGCAAAGTCGGCCAAGTGAAGGTCGGCGTTGGCACTCTCTGTGGAGTCTTTCCTGCAAACTTCCGGGTCGAAGGCGTTGTCCAGCCAAGTAGAGGGGATGTCGAAATATTTCTCCAGCCTCACCGCCACACTGTCGGGGCTCTTCCCTTTCTTGCGGGCCTCGCGGATGTGTGAGCGAGCGTAACTTTGTATCATCTCTTTGGCTTGAAGGGGATTTTTCGGCTTGGGGATGTTGTTCAGATACTGCGTGTCCCAGTAGCCGTGATGGTGCAGAATGGCATAGTCCAGTTCGGGACGCATCAGTTCGTTCATCAGGCGGAACTTGACAACGTCTTCCCGGCTGTGGTCGATATAGCCGATGCCATTGGATTGACGCTTCAGCCAAGGGAAGTGTTCGTACAGTCCCTCTTTCTCGTCCATGCGCGTCGCCATCGACTCCGAGATATACCCGTGTCCGCCGAAGAACAACAGTTGGTCGAGCACATTGTCGCCGCCGCGTTTCTCTGCCACGGCTTTCCGGAGGTAGTTGCGCAACTTCTGGTAACGCGAAGTTCCGCCGCAGTCGGTCGGACGGATGCGACCGGTGTAGATGTCGGGCCGCAGGCGTTGTTCCGACTGCGCCGTCAGGGAGTAATAGAAGTAGGGGGCATCCTCGTCCTTGTCGAGGTAGGTGAACCGGAGGCTAAAGTCGTCGTAGAAGCGGTCGGAAGGCACGGAAGATTCCTTGCGGTCGCGCCGCTGGTCCATCTTGAAGGCACTGGTCAGGTGCTGTGCGTCGCGAATCATGGCAATCGGGATGTCGCCTACCAGTACGGCACCCTCAATCGGGTGCTTCTTTCTCACGTGCAGCTTCTTCAACTCTGTGCGGATGGAGTCGGGGATGCCCCACTTGTCAACCAGCGTGTACACCTTCAAGCCTTGAACTTCTTCGATGGCGGCGGCGTATTGCTCCACTTCTTCTCTCGCTTCGTCGTAACTCTTGGGGTCGATGACGATGGCAAATCCTCGTTGCGCACGCAGCGATGCCGTATATGCCGTGACGAGGCATAATATAAATAGTATCCGTTTCATTTCTCTTCTTAATGGTTCATTTTATTCATGTCATCCTGTCGAAATCAGGATTTCGGTCAACTGGTCTTAAAAGCAGCCGACTATGTCGCTAACACTTGAGATTTACCACAACGTCTACCGTCAGCATCGAGGTGGAACGATACTTGTCCGTATACCGCGAATGATCGTTGTAGAAAGAGTAAGACACATTGCCGTAGAGGCCTATCCATGTGCCGTAATTATAGATTCTGACCGGCGAATGGACCGAAAATCCCGCGTGTACATGGCATTTACCCGCCGAAGCGTATTCGAACATGGGCGCAGAGTAGGTAACAGACAGGTTTTTCTTGACCGACGAAAACGTCTTGTCGCCCACATTCGTCACATAAAGCCCACTGACAAGTCCTTGCAACCTATACCTGCCGGTACGCCAATGCTTACTGCCCTCCACCTGCAACTTGACGAGTTGGTATTTCTGCCGGAACACAGCCACCTCGTATTGCTTCGTGTCCGCCTTCTCCAGTCCTGCAGAGGCCTGTAGCGTTACATCCGGCAATCCGTCCTTGAAGAAGTCCGACCGATAGCTCGCCGATACGTCCCAATAGCCTCCCTTACGGATTTTCGACTTATTCAGTATCTCGTAATAAACCAAGTTACCGTGTTCCGTATCGGTTCTCTTTTTCTGATCGTACCACACTCCCTCGTCCGTCGTATATGCCACATTCACCCCGAGGTTATGTCTGACTGACGCACCCCTTCCGAAGCTGAACCGATCGTATACCGCTACCTTCCTGTGATGGTAATCGCCACCCTTGAAGGTATATGTTGAGCCGCCGTCAGTAGCCTCTTCGTTACTGGCGGCGAAAGAAATCTCCAAGATGTTGGAAATCCTTTCGGAAGAGTTCAGTAACCACTGTACGGCGCCTTTGTATTTCTCTCCTTTATAGTCGCGGGGATAAGCCGTCACGTCGTTGTTGGTGCGCACCTGATAATCTCCCATGCCCTTCATCAGGAAATAAACATAGTTATTGTTCGGATTAACGATGGCGTGTGTAATCTCCGAGCGGAAGATTTCGATATCCGCCGAGATGCCTACAGCTTGCCTTTGCCCTATTCTGAACTCGCCCCCCGGATTAAGACCGAACCTCATGGCATTTACTCTGGGGCGTGGGTCCGTCTGGTCGGCCGAACTACCGGTCAGGTATCTCAAAGCCAAAGCTCCCGTAAAGGCGCCGTTCAGACGGTAGGATGCTCCGGCGCTCATCGTAAACTGCTCGGCGGTGACATCGCTTGCTATTGAGTCACACAACACAAAAGGATTCTTCTCCGTCAAATAAGGCGTAGAGTTCCAACGGCGATTGTATTCCTTGGTGTCGGTATAGCTCATCGTACCTGAGACATTCAACCTGCCGAAACGCTGCAAGCCTGCTATATGCATACTGAAGTCATTATGCCTGTCCGACTTGTCCAACCGGTGCAGCTTCCCCCGTTCGAAGTGGGTGTTGAAGGCAGCTTCGGACACCGTGCCAATTCGATTGTATGACAACGATACCGGATTGGAACTATGTTGATACATGTTTCCCGCCCAGTTCAACTCCTTGTAGTAGAAACGACCGTCGTCGGTCTTGATCTCTTCCTGTGCGGAACGAGCAAAAGCATGCACTGCCGTTGCCGAGAGAATGATATATGTGGCAAACTTCCTCATCGTCGTTGCATCAATCGGCTACGGTCGGAGTCTTACCCGGCGTAAGCTCTTGCTCCCTCAAGAAATCGTTGGAGGAGTTATTGGTGTCTTGATAGTAGGCTCTGCCCTTTTCTATCTTGGTCACTTTACGACGTACGCATTTCCCGGTATAAGACGCGCTGGCCAATATGCCTTGTGCGTCGTCCTTCGGAAGGAATGTTCCGTAATGCTCGGTCTTGTCCTTATGCCAGATATCCACGGCGTCCAGTACATACTTACTCGGAATCATCAAGAATTCCATCTTGCTGGTAGTGCCCGGGGTGGTCATGATGTTCGCCTTATTGGCGGCGAAATCTTCAGGCGATACCCCTACGGGACAACGCGCAATGAGGTAGCCCCTACCAAAAAAGCCCAAACCGAACGCTTTCATACTCGTATTATTCTGGAAGATAACTTTCACGTTAGGCGCAGGATAATCCACTTCACCCTTTACGTTGCTGATGTACACTTCCCAATCTGCGGCAGACAAGTCCGGGCAGAGATTGCCTGCACCGGCATTCTCGTGATGGTTTACCGCATCATTAGCCAGTACAATGCTTTGCCCGGGCTGCAGAGGATGATCTGTTCCCGAACCGGGGAATGCGATGACTACACCCTGACCGCAGGCATATAAGTCAGTATACCCGTTCGCCTGCCAGGCATTGGGGTGCGTCTGATTGCCTTGAGGAGCAGACAATATAAGCCCGTCCAGATACTGTATCTCGTCGGAGTTATTCACCAATTCAAAGTACTGGTCCAGTGCATATCTGTTTTGGCCTCCCGTAGAATAAATAGCCTTGAAGATGATAGGCGACTGGACTATCTTACTTAAATCAACAGTAACAGTCACATCGGAAAACACATCTACCGAGGCTTTCCCCGAAGCATAGGCTGCAGCCTCGTCTGTCACCTTGCCGGATGCTACAATCTGGTATTGTCCTTCAATAACCGTGACCGTAGTCGATGTGCCGCTTATCTTTATCGTATCGTTTTGTCCCTTGTCATTCACGGTCACCACTCTCAGCGATGAGACATTGTCTGCAGCAAGTCCCTCTTTATAGTTCAGATTGATCGTCAATTTATACGACTGTGGGGTCTTGTCGTCATCACTGCAAGACGCGAATGTCACACAAGCGGTTAACACGATAGCCGCCATTAAAAATAGATTTGAAAAACTTTTCATACTTCTATACTTTACTTTATTCATAATTTAATTTTTAATTCTGCTCCGAAGTACATATCGGGATATAGTTGTTTTTTTCCTCTCGTATTCTTGTTGATATGCCATTCGGAAATGTTGGCGAAGTTATTGGCCATGAACGATAGTTCTGCCACCTTACCGAATTCCTTAGTGAAGCGAAAATTCAGCAGCATCCAGGGACTTATTCTGTCCGCTTTGAAAGCGTATAGCAGGTATTGTCCATTCATTAGTTGGTAATCCGGATTATTTTCAAACTCAGACTTCCACTTCGTATAGGTACCCTCATTGTCATAGAAGCCCAGAGGCGAAACAATGTATCGCGTACCGTCCGACGAAAGATGATACAAGTCTTTTCCCGCCGTGTTTTGATAGATACTGCGTGCACTTTCGTGCCACACAACTTGTACGGTTGTTGTAAAAACCATATTCACCGCAGGTATGTGCGTGATCAAACGTAAGTTGGTGTTGATTCGCTCACTGATGCTCCCATTACCGGCGGGCATCAGCGGAACGTAGTCATAGTTTCGGTTTATATAGTTCAAATAGTCCTTTTCATCTTGTCTCTTGATGTGAAACCATGCTCCGTCAATGTTCAGCGAGGTGCGTAAGGGCTTGAATGTTCCTAAATCGAATGCATATTCGATGCCGTGCTTGTCGCTGCGCGAAGTATTGTCAGGACGTGCCCATGTGGCCTTTTCCAAAGAAGGAGTGACGGTAGCCGTCTGTTTCAGCCCATCCATGATGTAATGTACTTGCCCCCCGTCAAACTCAAGTCCGGTAGCTCCCACCGGAACATTGAAGCGACTATATTTCAGCAGGATTAGTTGCGAGCTGAAACCGAATTCATTGCGGTAACGTTCTCTGAAGTAGGTGATATATCCCTTTAATTTTCCTATTCTGAAGTTCACTCCCAGCTCCCATTTCTTGCTGTTGGATGGTTTTAAGTCTGGGTTCTTAGTATCCGATACCACGCGGGTGGTCATCAAAGCCATAGACGAATGAGGCCCCGTACCTATCTGACTCAAACTCACATTATCGAAATAAGCCATGTCCGGATAGAGATAAAGCAAGGTAGGCATCTTATGGGAGATTCCATATCCCCCACTGATGCTTAGATTGTCAAATACCTTATTGTTGTGCCTGTCCAGTAAAGTATAAACGAGATTCACACGAGGCTCGGCCACGGCAATGGAACTCCTCCCGCTCTTCTCTTTGTCAAGAAAGAGATTACTTACGCGCAGTCCTGCCGCTATTTGTAGAGAGGTCTTTCCCAACTTCAGCATCATGTTATCTTCAACAAACCCCGACAGATGATGTAACGCCGGAATGTCCTTGAATGAACGAGGACGTAAGGTTTGAGTGCCTTGTGCCTGAGGTGGATTTACCATATCGAAAGTAAGGCCGTCACCACGATTGTCGTCATAGCGGTAATCAACACCCACTTTTATATTCGTATAGTTATCGTTTGCTAACTGGATATATTTATTCGCCTTGATTTGCGCATAAATATTGACGGGTAATCCTTCTATTTTATAATCACTGAAATAGGCTTTTGTCAGAAACTGAGCCGGAGCCAGGCCATTCTCTCTGCTATTTGTGATCACTCCGTCAGGATTGGACACCCAGTTGTGATGTGTGTCAAGGCTTCTGGATGCTTGTGCCGAAACATCATAGCCGATTGCCGTAAGCCAATTATTCATTTTCACATCACCGCTGAAAGAGAGCCGGGCACCTGTGTTTTCGTTCTTATATTTCAGTTGCAGTTCTGTAAGTTGAGGGTCTGTCTTACGGTTGTTTATGTTTGAATAGAACGAACCCCGCATGTTGAACGAAACAGGATGGCTCCCTCCTGCATGGAAGACATTAGAATATCCTATGGATGCCGTTATACGCTCGTACCCCAAATAATGTTTGCGAGTATCCCCATATGACTGAGACCAGTCGATGCCGAAGTTCACTGCCCCTCCTTTCCGTAGGTTCATCCCTTTTCCTGCATATACAAGCTTCGAGAAAGGGTCTGCCTTAAATTTCACCTCTAAAGGTGCTTTGCCTGCCTTGGTCTTGACAATGACAACTCCGGACGTCAGATTTCCGTATTCTACAGACGGAATGCCCCGGATGACCTCCACCGATTCGATGTTGTCTGCGCCCACTGTACGCAAGTCCACTCCCTTTCCGGCCGTAGTTTGCTCGCTCATCCCGTCGGCATTCGAACTTGATCTGCTCCCCGATTTGGAGGGTGACAAGGCCTGTAAATTACCGTCATTGCTCAAGGGAGCGCCATCCAGTATGACGGTGGTCCCTAATGCATTGTTGTCATCGCTGTCTATTTCGCGGATAGTAGCTTGTGCCAGATTGTTCAAATGTGGATTGGCTGTTAAACTTCCTGGAAGTAATTGAAGCATATCGGCCACACTCTTGGGCTGTATATGTCTGATGGCGTCTTGCCCGATGGTAGACTTAGAACCCATGGCTGTTTGCCTTGCTGTCACAGTCACCTCCTGCAAGGCAAGGGCCAGCTGTTTCAAAATGATGTTCAACTGTTCTTTACCGCTGACGACGCTTATTCTGCCTCTTACCTCTTCGAAACCCAAACAAGATACGGCATAATCGTAAGCACCCGGCTTTACGTTCTGAATGACAAACCGTCCATCTTGGTCGCTCAAAACCGAAATAGAATTATTAAATATGATATAGGCCGTTTCCACCGGATTGTTTTCTGTATCGAGCACTACGCCTTTTATAGTAAAATTCACTGTACCGTTCTGTGCTCTCAAAGGCAAAGCAAGAACGAACAAAACAAGAAGAATACTTATGACAGAAATATTTGCGTGTACAAGACGTCTTTCTTTCATCTCAACAAAAGGATTAGCATTTCAAATTCTAATATGCCGGATTT
>CAUUOT010000011.1:0-11774 GCA_963546815.1 uncultured Bacteroides sp. | reverse complement strand
TACGATGATTCATTCCGCCGCCAATCTTTACGGCCTCTTTTTCCAACATTCTCATACCCGGCGTTGTTTTACGTGTGTCGAGTACGCGTGTCTTTGTTTCGGCATCAATAAGCGCCTGCTGGTATTTATGCGTCATGGTGGCTATACCGCTCATGCGCTGCAATATGTTGAGCATAAGGCGTTCCGTCTGCAATAGGCTTCGGATCCTTCCTTTCACGCTCATTGCAATATCTCCGGGTTTCACATGTGCACCGTCTTCTATGTAGACATCCACTTGGAGTTCGGGATCGAAGTGGCGGAAAACCTTCTTGGCAATCTTCACTCCAGCCAAGACCCCTTCTTCCTTGATCAGCAATCTGCTTTCACCCATGGTATCTGCCGGGATGCAGCAAAGCGTTGTATGGTCGCCGTCTCCGATATCCTCGCTGAAAGCGAGTTCAATAAGCTTGTCGTTGAGTTCTTCTACTGATAACATGATGAATTCCAAATTTAAATTATAAACCTAAGCGCTTGGACATCTCCAGCATTCTGTGAATGGGCTTGATCGCCTTTTGTGCCACTTCGGGTTCTACCTCAATGGTGGGCCATTCGTATTTCAAGCAATTATACAGTTTTCTCTGCGTAAAAAGTTTCATGTAACTGCATTCATTGCAAGCACAAGTACTGTCATCGGGGGGAGCAGGAATAAAGGTCTTCTGTGGAGCCGACTTCCGCATCTCGTTCAGAATGCCGCTTTCTGTTGCCACAATGAATTCCTTAGCTTCATCCACAATGCTGTATTTCAGCAGGGCTGCCGTGCTCCCCACCTTATCAGCCAAGCTGATAACAGGTCCTTTGCATTCAGGGTGAGCCAGTATCTTGGCGGCAGGGTGTTCTTTTTTCAATTGAAGTATCTTCTCGACTGAGAATTTCTCATGTACGTGGCAAGCGCCGTTCCACAATACCATCTGACGCCCGGTAAGTCCGTTTATGTAATTTCCCAGATTCCAGTCCGGTCCGAATATGATGGGAGTATCTTCCGGTAGAGAGTCTACGATCTGCCTCGCATTGCTACTCGTTACCACGACATCAGTTACCGCCTTGGTTGCTGCTGTTGTATTGACATAGCTTATCACCGTATGCTCAGGGTGAGCCTTAACGAATCTCCCAAACTCATCGGCAGGACAGCTCTCTGCCAATGAACAGGAGGCATTCAGGTCGGGAATGAGTACTGTTTTCTCGGGGCAGAGTATCTTGTTCGTTTCGCCCATGAAGTGTACTCCGCACATAACGATGATGTCGGCATCTGTTGTTGCTGCCTTCTGTGCCAGCCCCAGACTGTCTCCTACGAAATCCGCTAGCTCCTGGATTACCCCCTCTGTATAATAATGTGCCATGATAAGTGCATTCTTCTCCTTGCACATCCTGCGTATTTCTGCTTTGATGTCTGTCTTTTCGGGGATGGGCTCATCAATGAAGCCCAGTTCCAACCATTTCTTCTCTATCATTTATATTTAGTTGTAATACGATATAAACTTTTATGTAGGTTTGCTTCTTTCACAATCACTCCATGTCCTTGCCTTGTTGTTTTTTGTCGTAGGCATGTTTGGGATAATCCACTGTGTAATGCAGTCCCCGGCTTTCTTTCCGCTCTATGGCTTGCCTTGTTATCAGATAACCAACGTTTATCATGTTACGCAGCTCACAGATGTCCTTCGTCGCTGTAACCCGCTTAAATAGTTCCTCGGTCTCTTCATACAGCAGGTCAAGCCTGTCCCATGCCCGTTTCAGTCGCAGGTTACTCCGCACAATACCAACATAGTTACTCATGATCTCGCCGACTTCTCTGACGCTCTGTGTTATCAAGACCTGCTCTTCATTAGTCATGGTTCCTTCATCATTCCATTCAGGAACATCCGTATTAAAGTCATAGCGGTCTATCATCTGAAGAGAATGTTCTGAAGCCGACTTGGCATAGACTACTGCCTCTATCAGCGAATTACTGGCAAGGCGGTTTCCTCCGTGCAAACCCGTACATGAACATTCTCCGACGGCATAAAGCCTGTGGATGGAACTTTCCGCATTCAAATTGACCTTGATACCACCACACATATAGTGGGCACTGGGACAGACGGGTATATACTCTTTCGTGATGTCTATGCCGATGCTCACGCACTTCTCGTAGATATGCGGGAAATGCCGTTTTGTCTCTTCAGTATCTTTATGCGTCAAATCAAGACACACATGATTCAGTCCATGGATCTTCATTTCGTGGTCAGTCGCTCGTGCCACGATATCCCTCGGGGCTAGGGAAAGGCGCTTGTCATATTTCTGCATGAACTCCTTCCCGTCCGGCAGTCTAAGCACAGCTCCATATCCACGCATTGCCTCTGTAATAAGAAATGCCGGATGTGTTTCTGCCGGATTGTAAAGAACGGTAGGATGGAACTGCACAAACTCCATGTCCTTCACGGTCGCCTTTGCACGATAGGCCATTGCAATGCCGTCTCCCGTAGCAATTACGGGGTTGGATGTCATAGTGTAGAGCGCTCCCACACCGCCGGTCGCCATAAGCGTAACCTTACTCAGGAATGTATCAACTTTCTGGGTCTCAGGATTGAGAATATATGCGCCGTAACATTCGATGTTTGGCGTCTTACGCGTAACCTCTATGCCTAAGTGGTGTTGCGTGATAATCTCTACGGCAAAGTGATTCTCCAATACGGCGATATTCTTGTTCTTCCTCACGGCCTCCATTAGACCACGTTGTATCTCGAAGCCTGTATCGTCGGCATGGTGAAGAATACGGAAATCACTGTGTCCGCCCTCGCGATGCAGATCGTATTTCCCTTCTCCGTTCTTGTCAAAGTTGACACCCCATTCAACAAGAGACTTGATAGCGTCGGGCGCATTGCATACAACGTGTTTCACGGCAGCCAAGTCGGAAATGTAATCACCAGCAACCATCGTGTCATTGATATGCTTTTCAAAATTGTCTATGGCAAGGTTGGTTACGGCAGCCACTCCACCTTGCGCTTTGGTCGTGTTAGCTTCGTCCAAAGACGTCTTGCATACAAGAGCAACCTTCCCCTTGCCGCTATTTGCCACATTCAGCGCATAACTCATACCTGCGATACCGCCACCGATAATGAGGAAGTCGAATTTTTGTATCATAATTGTTTTTATCCTGATATCATTCAATATATTCGATGCAAGATTACGAAAAATTGCCGTAATGAAAGAATATTTAATGTAATACTTCTCTACCCTTTCTGTCTCAGTGCCGGGATAGTTTCCGTCAGATTCTGTCCGCCTCGACATATCCCTGCATCACTGCGTAGATAGTGAGCCCTGGTACCGACTTGATACCCAACTTCCGGGTGATGTTCTTGCGATGTGAGACGACGGTGGTCAGGCTGATGTGCAGCTTGTCGGCTATTTCCTTATTGATAAGTCCTTTGGCCACCAGCACCAGTACCTCTATCTCGCGGGCGGAGAGTTCGTGCCCGTCGGCGATGTTGGGCTGTCCGGCGAGCGAAGCCTCTTGGCGGAAGCCGTATCGATGGCCGTATTGGTGCAGCCGGAGGATGCTCTTTACCAGATTTTTTTCGTCTTGATAGATGTTCAGTGTGAGTATGCCC
The DNA here is from genome assembly GCA_963546815.1 of uncultured Bacteroides sp. Taxonomy (GTDB): domain Bacteria; phylum Bacteroidota; class Bacteroidia; order Bacteroidales; family Bacteroidaceae; genus Bacteroides. Next base: position 8,154 of record CAUUOT010000011.1, on the reverse strand, counting down.
GGCAGTTGGGCGGCGATGTCTCCGTTGGTCAGTACAATGGTCCGCGCCTTGCGCTCGAGGAAGAAGGCGGTATGCTCGAAGTAGATTTGCGAGGAGATGAAGTAGTGCACGTACATGTCGGGCGTGTCGTCCGTCAGTTCGCCGAAGGAGCGGAACGAGCGGACGATGGCCGCGGGAATGATTTCTTCCAGCAGGTTCTGCAGTCCTAGGCAGGAGAGGATGTTGGGGTCGACGATTGCTATCTCCGGAGTCATGGCTTTAGGGGTTAGTTGTTCAACGTTTAGTGTTTAGTGCTTAGTGTTTAGTGCTTGGCGCTTAGGGTGACTAATCAGAGATTTGCCGGGAGGACAGCAGGGCTTTCACCGCCTCGGCGCACCGTTCGCCGTCGATACCGGCCGAAACGATGCCTCCGGCATATCCGGCTCCCTCTCCGCAGGGGAACAGTCCTTTGAGGCGTACATGCTGCAACGTCTCCTTGTCTCTGATGATGCGTACCGGTGCCGATGTGCGGGTCTCCACTCCAATCATTACGGCGTCGTTGGTGAGGAAGCCCCGGCTGTATTTGCCGAAGAGGCGGAAGCCTTTGCCCAGACGTTCCGAGATAAAGGGCGGCAGCCAGAAGTGCAGGGGAGAAGATACCAGGCCGGGCGCATACGAGGACTTTGGCAAGTCGTAGCTCAGTTTTTTTCTTGTAAAATCTTCCATGCGCTGCGCCGGGGCGGTCTGCTGCATGTTTCCTTGTTGCCAGCACAGGCGCTCGAGGTTCTCCTGAAAGTACATCATGCCTAATTGGGAGGAGAAGTGGGGCAATGGGTTGTCGGCCGCATTGTCGGAACAGAGGTTCAGACTTTTATCGTCCAAGTCTTCCGGACGCAGCTCCACCACCATTCCCGAGTTGCTCCAGCGCGAACCGCGGTTGCTGGGGCTCATGCCGTTCACCACGATTTGTTGCGGGCCGCTGGCAGCGGGCACGATGAAGCCGCCGGGGCACATGCAGAAGCTGTAAACTCCTCGTCCGTCCACCTGAGTGACGAAGTTGTATTCGGCGGCCGGGAGGTATTTGCCCCGTCCCTCCCGGCTGTGATACTGTATGCGGTCTATCAGTGCGGCAGGATGCTCCAGGCGCACACCTACGGCGATGCCTTTGGACTCAATCTCCACGCGGTTGGCGGCAAGCCATCGGTACACGTCTCGGGCGGAATGTCCCGTGGCGAGTATCACCGGGCCGAGGAAGGTATGACCGGTGCTTGTTTCGATGCCTTTCACCTCGTCTCCCCCGATAATCAAGGCGTCCATACGCGTCTCGAAGTGCACTTCGCCACCACATGCGAGGATGGTGTTCCGCATGTTCTCGATGACGCGCGGCAGCTTGTCCGTGCCGATGTGCGGATGGGCGTCTATCAAGATGGAGGTCGATGCGCCGTGCCGGCAGAATACATTCAGAATCTTGTCGACGCTTCCCCGCTTCTTGCTGCGGGTATACAGTTTGCCGTCGGAGTAAGCGCCTGCTCCTCCCTCTCCGAAGCTATAGTTCGACTCGGGGTTGACGCTCTGCTCCCGGCCGATGGCGGCCAGGTCTTTCTTGCGTTCGCGCACATCCTTGCCTCGCTCCACGACGATGGGGCGCAGTCCAAGTTCGATGAGGCGCAAGGCGGCGAACAGTCCTGCCGGTCCGGCACCTACCACGACCACCTGCGGTTTGTCGGCCACATGGGGATAGACGATATTCTCAAACTCGTCTTCTTGCGGCAGTTCGTTCAGATAGACACGCACGTGCAGGTTGACGAAGACCGTGCGTTGGCGTGCGTCGATGCTGCGCTTCAGGATGCGTGTCGCCGTAATATCTCGTGCGTCCAGCCCTTTTTCGTGCACCAGATAGTGTTTCAGTCGTTGCTCGTTGGCGGCTACTTCGGGCGGCACGCGCAGTGGGTATTCTTGTATCATAAATGTATATATGGGGAAAGATGTTTCAGCCGAACAGCGTGCGGAAAGCCTCTTCCACTTTCCGCACCGGTATCAGCTCTATTTTTATCTTCCGGGTGTTGATGCCCTGCATGTTGTATTTGGGCAGAATGAATTGCTTGAAGCCCAGCTTCTCCGCCTCGCCGATGCGCTGCTCGATGCGGTTCACCGGACGGATTTCGCCCGACAGCCCGATTTCGCCCGCCATGCAGACGCCTTGTTCGATGGCGGCGTCCATGTTGCTGGAGAGGATGGCGCTGATGACGGCGAGGTCGATGGCGGGGTCGTTCACCTTCAGTCCGCCGGCAATGTTCAGGAACACGTCTTTCTGTGCCAGCTTGAATCCCACGCGCTTCTCGAGCACGGCCAGCAGCATGTTCATGCGGCGGATGTCGAATCCCGTGGCCGAGCGTTGCGGATTGCCATACACGGCGCTGCTGACCAACGCCTGCGTCTCGATGAGGAAGGGCCTGACACCCTCTATGGCCGAAGCAATGGCCACGCCGCTCATTCCCTCGTGGTCTTGGGTCAGCAGCAGCTCGGACGGGTTGCTCACCTGCCGCAGTCCGTCCTGCCGCATCTCGTAGATGCCCAGTTCCGCCGTGCTGCCGAAGCGGTTCTTGATGCTTCGCAGAATGCGGTACATATAGTGTTGGTCGCCCTCGAACTGAAGCACGGTGTCCACGATATGTTCCAGCACCTTGGGGCCGGCTATGCTGCCCTCTTTGTTGATGTGCCCGATGAGGATGACCGCTGTATGCGTTTCTTTGGCAAACCGCAGGATGGAGGCGGAGCACTCCCGCACTTGGGCGATGCTTCCCGGCGATGATTCGAGAGATTCGGTGGAGATGGTCTGTATGGAGTCGATGATGACGAGGTCCGGGCGTGTGTTCTTGATGTGGACGTAAATCTGCTCCAGCGAAGTCTCGCACACGATGAGGCAGTCGGCGGAGTTAGCGGTCAGCCTGTCGGCACGCAGTTTCAGCTGCCGGGCGCTCTCTTCGCCGGAGACGTAGAGGATGCGCTTGTCCGGAATGCGGAGGATGGTTTGCAGCACGAGCGTGGATTTGCCGATGCCCGGTTCGCCGCCAATCAGCACCAATGAGCCTTGCACCAGACCGCCGCCCAACACGCGGTTCAGCTCGTCGTCGTGCAGGTCTATGCGCGGCTCTTCGTCGGCCGTGATGTCGTCCAGCGTCACGGGCTTTGCCTTGGCGGTCTCTATGCCCGAGAGGGGACGTTTGCTTACCGGCTCTTTGCGTATCACCTCTTCCACATACGTGTTCCACTCTCCGCACGAGGGGCATTTCCCTACCCATTTGGAGGATTCCTGTCCGCAGTGGCTGCATACATACACTCTCTTTTCTTTCGTCATAGTGGAGTATCCCTTCTAAAATGATTGTCCAAAGATAGTGCGAATCGAAGACGTGACAGCATAATTTCGTTCTTTTATTTCATCAACTTGACAACATCTTCCGGTAACATGGCATCCTCTGCATCATCTTTCGGAGCGTTCTTTAGGAATAGCATTGGAACAATGGTGTAGTTCTTAGCAAACGGAAGCAGATTACCCTTACGGAGAAGTTCGGCTATAAGTTGTTTGGCATTCTTTTGAGTTGTCCATTTACATTCGCCGACCAGCAGATACTTTTTATCAAGCGATTCTGCCATTACATCGAACTCTACCTGTTCCGGCTTCTTATCCTCATTGAGAACAGAACCCCACCATCGTTTTGCTTTGCCATAAACCACCCCATTGACAAGATTTCCTGTTACGGCATCCCGACACAATTTTTCCCATTGCATGCTCACATACTTAGAGAAATGCGCAGTCAAAGCCTGTTCTATGGGTAAGCGACGGGCAAGTTCAATGAACGAACGATTAGGAACAACAAACTGATAGTAGAATGCCATAAACGGATCGGCTATCTTATAGAGGCTCTTTTTCGCATTCATTTCATCCATACCGTATGGGACGTCTTTCTCCAAAAATCCGAGATCGATAAGCCTCTTCAATGGACGCGACAAATTGGTTGCAGGTTCATTACATCGTGCAGCAATCTCGGAAAGTCGGTTTACACCGGCACCGATATAAGACATTATTGTCGAAGTCTTAACAATATCTTTTACATCGTCCTGAAAAAGTTTTACCGGTTCTTCGTAAAGAGTTCCATTTACAGAGAAGATATTGTGCCACAAGGCGTCATTAAATGAATTTTGGTTTTCTCTTAGTTCCCAATAACGCGGCACACCTCCCCAAACAGCATATTCTTCAATGGCATTCATCGCATCAAGACTCAAAGCCTCTTGAATATATGGCAAACGTATCGGCGCAAGTTTTATAATCTCATCAGCACGACCATAGAGAGGCGCTGTAGAATTAAGAAATAGCCCATACATCATATTTTGCGATGAACCACAAAACACAAGATTATACTTCAACTGCTTTTCATCAACCAGTTTTTGTAGTACGGATGGCAGTTCGGAAGATTGCTCTACAAGATACGGAAATTCGTCCAAGCATAAAGTAAAACGCTGGTCTGTCCGATAATTGACCGCACGAAACATAGATTCCCAATCCGGATATGTCAGTTTGTCGAAATCCGGAAACACTTGCGCTATTACTTTTGCGAGCAATACTCTCTGATGTTGCCCTTCAGAGCGATCGGCGAGAAAATAAACATCATTGTCCGACAACACCCTTTTGATGAGCGTTGACTTACCTAATCGTCTGCGACCGTACATCACCACTAACGAGGATTTTTCTCTCGTAAGAGCATTCTTCAGTCGCGCTGCTTCATCTATTCTCTCAACGAATTTCATACATCTTATTTATTATGCAAGGCAAACATAATGTTTTCGTAGCATAACACAAAGTTTTGAGCCAAGTTTTTGTTCTCATAGGGCACCATTTGCTGACTGCGTAGGAGTGATTGATCTAACGTGATATAAAAGGTATGTGCCCCCCAAAGAGAGCGAGGCATGCGAATTAAGATTTGCCGGATTGCTTTGCAATGGTTTAGGGCAGGGCGTGCGAAGCGGTGGCAGAAGAAAGCGGTTTGTATCCCTCCGGAACGAATGTTGCAGGCAAGCCCGTCGATTCTCTTTTCTCCTTTGCAAGGAGCTCAAGAAGCTTATATTCCGTCCATGCCGGGTCGCCCATGCGATAGTCCAAATAACTGGTTATGCTGATGCGGATTTTGTATTCATAACCGCTTTCGTACTCGAAACCGGAAACATAAGACAGTTGCTCCCATTGCAGGGAGTTTTCTTTCCTGATGGCATATACACCTGTGGTAAAGTCCGTTCCGCATGAGGAGATGACTCCTTGCAGCTTCTTTGAAGCAACGATTACAGTCTGTTCTTCGTAATGGGTCACTTTCCTTTCTTCTTCTTTCTCCTCATTGATACAGCTTGTCAAGCCGAATATGCAGAGAAGAATCAGAAGCGTAGCGGATAATTTCTTGTTCTTTTTCATAGCGGTAGTTGTTTGTCATATAAGTAAAACCGTGATATTTCGAAAATACTGCACGGAGCGGGAGGATAATATCGGAGCAAATACATTCTGTGGTAATATCTTGTTACATTAAAGCGGCCTTTCGCAAGGCATCCAACGGGGTATGTATCTTCAGTCCTATACGTAGGATACCTCAGTCGTATACTTAGGGGGTCTAAGTAGTATACTTAGGGTACCTCAGTCGTATACTTAGATACCCCCTCGCTACAAGACGTTCTGGCAGGGGTGTTCCTTGGGGGGCTTTGAGGGCGGATGTGCTTTGTAAGGATGGTAAAGGAAGACTACACTGTGATTTCTCCCGCCAGCGAGCGTCCCATCAACTCCCGCACTTTGTCCGGAGGACAGTCTTGCCCCAACAGAAACATCAGTTTGGTCACGGCGGACTCGGTGGTGCTGTCGTAGCCGCACACCACACCTGCCTGCATCAGCTGATAGCCGGTTTCGTATCGTTCCATTTCCACCGTCCCGGCGCTGCACTGGGTGACGTTGACGATGACGATGCCTTGCCGCGAGGCGTTGCGCAAGCGGTGCAGGAACCACTCCTTGCGGGGAGCGTTGCCCGAGCCGTAGGTCTCGAGGACAACGGCTCGCAGTCCCTCCGTGGCAAGTACGGACGCAATCACGTTCTCCTGAATGCCGGGGAAAAGCTTGAGTACGGCGATGTTGGTGTCCAGCAGGTAGTGAGGCTTGAGTTGGCGGCGACTGCCGTGAGCGTGGATTTGCACGTTGTTGTATTTGATGTGTATGCCCACCGAGGCAAGTACCGGATAGTTGAACGAACGGAAAGCGTTGAAGTTTTCGGCATTCATCTTGGTGGTGCGGTTGCCTCGCATCAGGTGGTTTTCGAAGAAGATGGACACTTCGGGCACGATGGGCTGGCCGTCGGGGTGGCAGGCGGTGGCAATCTCGATGCTGGTCAGCAGATTTTCCTTGCCGTCGGTTCGCAGCACACCGATGGGCAGTTGTGAGCCGGTCAGGATGACGGGCTTGTTCAGCCCTTCGAGCATGAAGCTGAGGGCGGATGCGGTGTAGGCCATGGTGTCTGTGCCGTGCAGGATGACGAAGCCGCTGTAGCGGTCGTAGTTGTCGCTGATGACGCGCACCAGCTTGCGCCAGGCATCGGGGTCCATGTCCGAGGAGTCTATGGGAGGGTCGAACGGATAGGCGTCGATGGGGAAAGCGAACCGTTGCAGTTCGGGGACGTGTTTCTGCAGTTGCTCGAAGTTGAAGTTCTCTAAGGCGCCCGTTTCAGGGTTTTCTATCATGCCGATAGTTCCGCCGGTGTATATGAGCAAAACGGAAGTGTGATCAGGGTTCATGCACGCTTTTCTTTCTTATTTTCAGTGCAAAGATAGTGATATATCGTGATGCCGGTGACAAAATGCTATAAAAGATGGAAAGTGCCCGAGGGAAGAGGCGGGATGGCGAGGGTGGATTTCGGGGGTGAGTGGCAGGAAGAACGTTTTTTATTCCTACTTTTGCAACATTCGCCGTGGGCGGTGGAGGTAATAATCAGAAAACAACAATACAATGAAAGTAATGAAATTCGGCGGAACATCGGTCGGCTCCGCAAGCAGCGTTTTAAGTGTCAAGAGAATCGTAGAGGCGGTGGACGAACCCGTCATTGTGGTGGTATCCGCCTTGGGAGGCATCACGGATAAACTGATAAATACCTCGAAGATGGCGGCAGCCGGTGACGCTTCCTACGAAAATGAGTTTCGCGAGATTGTACGCCGCCATGTGGAGATGGTTAACGAAGTGATTCCGGAGGGAGAGGTACGGGTGGACTTGCAGCGACAGATAGGCGAGCTGCTCAATGAGCTGAAGGATATTTTCCAAGGCATCTACCTCATCAAAGACCTCTCGCAGAAGACGTCCGACACGATTGTGAGCTACGGCGAGCGGCTGTCGTCCATCATCGTCGCCCGGCTGACGGGGGCGGAATGGTACGACTCACGGCGATTCATCAAGACGGAGAAGAAGCACTCCAAGCATGTGCTGGATACCGACCTGACGAACGAGCTGGTGCGCGAGACATTCCGCACCCTGCCCCGCCGCGCATTGGTGCCCGGTTTTATCTCCACGGACAAGGCCACGGGCGAGGTGACCAACCTGGGCAGGGGCGGCTCGGACTATACGGCCGCCATCATCGCCGCCGCACTGGATGCCGACTGCCTGGAGATATGGACGGATGTGGACGGGTTCATGACGGCCGACCCGCGCGTCATTTCCGGTGCATATACCATCAAGGAGCTGAGTTATGTAGAGGCTACGGAACTTTGCAACTTCGGCGCAAAGGTGGTTTATCCGCCTACCATCTATCCGGTTTGCCATAAGAACATGCCTATCCTGGTGAAGAATACGTTTAACCCCGAAGGTGGGGGAACCGTTATCCGACAAGAAATATCCAATCTGCAAGGCAAGGCCATCAAAGGCATCTCGTCCATCAACGACACGAGCCTGATTACGGTGCAAGGTCTCGGTATGGTGGGCGTCATCGGTGTCAATTACCGCATCTTCAAGGCGTTGGCCAAGAACGGCATCAGTGTGTTTCTGGTGTCGCAGGCTTCTTCGGAGAACTCCACTTCCATCGGTGTGCGCAATGCCGACGCCGGTTTGGCCTGCGAGGTGCTGAACGAAGAGTTCGCCAAAGAGATAGAGATGGGGGAGATTTC
>CAUUOT010000010.1:0-11868 GCA_963546815.1 uncultured Bacteroides sp. | reverse complement strand
TGCTTTGGCTATTTTCTTTCTGAATGGATCTGGTATCTCTTTGGCTCGATGATAAGGAATCGGATCCGAGAGTTTGTCATTCTTGATATAAAAGTAATGGCTTCCTGCCGCATGATGGTGTTTCCAGCCTGTAGAGATAATCTTACGATGGAATTCCGAATACTTCATACATCATTCGTATTTTTTGATAGCGCAAAGATAGAAATATTTCTATTAAAAGCAAAGAGATGGCTCCAACCTTCCTTGCTTTTAACGACTGTTTCTGTGGGGATATTGGTCTCTCTTCTCCCCTCCCCATGGTAAGGGGGCTGAGAGAGGCTTTTCTCAGACACAAGCCTTTTGCGCGTCAGACACAAGCCTCTTGCGCGTCAGACACAAGCCTTTTGCGCGCCAGACACAAGCCCTTGTCGGGGACAGGTACAAGCCTTTGTGAAAAGGGAGTTAAGACCGGCGGAGAGGCTGAAAAGGCTTAGAGTATCTTGTGGTTTACGGTTCTTCTTCCAGTTTCGCTGTGAACCCCGTCACCTTTCCCTCTTTACTGATGCTGACGAGGGTGGGCGTGGCCGCGATGCCGTAGGCCTCGAAATCGTCGCTGTAGAAGCCGTAAGGGGCTTGCCACTTGGCGGACCAAGGCAGCGTGGCGGCGCGGGCGAGGAACACTTGTCCGTCGTAGTCCGAAGCGATGGAAACTACCTGCACGCCCCGCTCCGTCAAGGAGGCATAAGATTGGCTGAGGCTTTGCAGCACTTCCTCGCACTCGGGGCAGGTGGTTTCATAGAACAGCAACAGGGTGGCGACGCCCGGAGCGGGCAGGTGGCCGGTAGACAGCCGTGGCGCATCTGCGCCCAGCAGCAGCAGACGGGTGAGCAGGCGCTTGGCAATGTCGCCCGGGCGGTGCGGGTCGGCATCCACGCCCACGGCAGCGGCGGCAGTCACGGCGGCCACATTGTCCATGCCTTGCTCCAGCAAGCGGCGGGCCACGATGCGGAGCATCTCTTCGAGGGACTTCTCGCGACGGTTGTCCAGCAGGCGGACGGCAAGACGCTTGACGTCTTCCGAGAAGCGTTCGACGGCAAGGCTGTCTGCGGGGGAGAAGCCGTAGGAGTCCGCCCATGCGCAGAGGTATTCGTTCAGGTGGGGCGAGGCAAGGAGGGTGTCCGCCGCAAGGCTGTCTGCCACATAGCATTGCTCGTGGCGAAGGGCGGCGGTGTCGCCTGCAACGAGGGCATGCAGCAGATGTTCATGATGCCGCATGATTTCGGTCTGCCTCCCTGCCTTGCGGCAACCGCAGCAAAGCAGCAGAAGAAAGATTGCAGGAAAGACATATACTTTATTCATAACCTTTTTAAGATTTAATCATAAACTCCTTTTCAGTCTTGAAGAGGGTAGCTGGTTGTCTCCGCCCTGACTGACTGATGGATGGACTCTAATTATGGTATGTCAAAGTCGGACATTGACGTCCTCTAAGTCGGACATTGACATGGCCAAAGTCCGACCTTGACAATTCCTTCGTGAGGACGAGCAAGCGGGATTGATTCTTTGTCATCATTTCTGACTCTTTTCTTTGCATTGTAACTGTGACGGAGAAAAGATGTAATACGTTTCAAGTCTACAAGACGGCAGCTCGCAGGGGGTTATTCATTGGCAAAGAGACGAACTGGGAGTCCGATATACATGCCTTCGTAACGGAGTGAAACGCCGAAATATTCGCAAGCCTGTAACCATGCGCTGTTCGAATTGTTCGAGCTGCTCGACCAATGCCAACTTTTCTCACCTCGGTTTACGATACTATTGGAGTGAACATACCCGGGAGCCGGTAAGATACGGGTGATGACCTTGCCGGCAGGCTGGCTGTTCCACCAGGACTCTTGGGCAATGACGGTTTTCAAGTCGGGCAAAGGGTCTTGGTCGCCCACGTAAACGCATTGCATCTTTAGTTGAGAAATAAAGTAAGGAGGCGTGATGATAAGCTCGTAACGGAAAGCGCAAGCGGCAACGTTGTCCGTAGCACGGGGGAACTCGGTAACAGAAACATCGTAAGGGTCGGCAGTGGCCTGTTTATAACGCAAGGCGTAACAAATTCTGCTACTACCACCCGTACAATAAAAATCATTGGCGTATGTGTTTTTCATTCCACCCCACTCGTTGGGTTCATTGATGTTGACAACATCAACGGGAGTGTTGTTAAATTGAATCCAACCTGTGTGACAGAAGATGGCCAGCCATTCCCAACGCGAGGGCAGGTGGTAGCCCTTACCGTCACCGGTGGTGAAGAAAGCGTCATTGAACAGGTTCTTGGTGGCAGGGTTATAAGTGGCATCGAATGTACCTGTACAAACGTACCAGTTGTAATAGCCGCTCTGGTCGTTGTCGTGGTTGGTTGCCCAGCGGAAGGCGGCATCGGTCTGTGCAGCGGTAGGCGTAACATTAGTAGGGATGGAACCGTATTGGGCGCCGCCGGCAAGGTTCCATTCCGCCATATATTCCAAAGGCATTTTGCCTATTTGCTGCACATTTACTTTAGTCATCAATCTTCCTGCCCGCACCTCCAGATATCCGTTCTTGAAGCCTTTGCCGTTGGTCAGGGCTTGCACATCGGAAGTAACATTCGCGTTGCCATAGGTTGCGCTCGTCTGCAACCATGGGTTTGGATAAGGAATTGCAGTTCCGTCCATATTACGAGGCATTATTCTCCATCCCTGATGATGATCGGTCCGTATGGAGAAGTGATTCTCCGTACTGGAGGCTTCGTGCTTGCCCCTTAGCTTCATGGAGGTACGCGACACGGCCAGGTAGTCGCCCCTGCTGTTAAATACTATGTCCGTAAAGGTTTCGTCTATCACGGTGGTATGTACCACGAGCTTGCGGTTGGTAAACTCCTCGGGGACCCACAATGTCTCATACATATCGTTATCGACACTGTTGCCGGGGCCTTTCACCTCCATGATTTTGAAGATATAGCGATGGTTGCGCAGGATGGGCATGTACTTACCCCTCTCATAGGCACCGACACCGCCCCCTTTTTGGCCGTCCCACGTATAGTTCAAGCGATAATAATACTTCTTTCCTTCAAAAAAGAGTTCTATGATGATGGCGGGAGATGGATAACCTTCCACAGTAAGTTGGGTAGAAGTCGCAGGCTGCTCGTTCAGGTAATATGTAATGACGTTCGTCGCATTTGCCGGAGTTCCTTCAGGAGGAAACGGAGCAGGATCAACATAATTCAGTGTAGGGGGCAACGTAGGTGCCAAGTATACGCCTCCGTCACCGAAAGTAGCGGCGTTTGTCCAGATGCGTCCGTTTTTTGCCGCATTGATAAAGTAGACTTTCGAGCCTACAGTCGCAGTGGAGTTATTGATGATATCCACCCTTGCCAGCATGCGTATCAGGGGTATCTCCTGCGCAATGGTTTGGGACAGACCCGGCTTCAACTGGAAACCTCCCGCAGGGGCGTACTCGCCGTACATAGGGATGGAGCTGTCCGTTCCGACTCCTAACTGCCCGAACTTGTTTATTGCTTCCAAATTCTGCAATTCAGCGTAGGTAGATCCAACTACAATAGTGCTCAACTCCGTCTCGGCATTGGCCACCAGTGCCACGCGCGTGTAGGTTCCGCCGGTAATGGGAATAGAGAATGAGTAACCGTTTTGTACTCCGGTAATGGCTTTCAGTGCGGTGCTCGGCAGGACATGCTTTACCTTGACTTTCTCCGTTCCGCCCTCATCGGCGAATATCAATACGGCGATGTTCTCTATAGTGGTCTCTTGCACGCCGGCACGGGTCTTTGCCTCGCGGAAGCCGGGAATATTGAGGGTGAAAGTCATGGTGGCCGTCTCGTTGCCTGCGGGGTTGGGGATAACGGGTGTTTCGTTCTCGTCCTGTCGGCAGGAGGTGGCGGCCAACATAATCAGCATCCCCAATAGCAAGGAAGATGCACTTATCAGTCTGCGATAAACAAATGTTTTCATATGCTGTAATTTTTATCTTTCCATTCCTTATGGTCCGATGGGACGGCAGGCAAGCTCCGACACATGCGCCGTTAGCTAATTGTCTGAGAACACACGGACGTAATAGGCATTGTTGGCTTGGTTATAGTTGTGCGCCATGGCATGAGTGTTATCGAGTACAGCATGCCACGCTCCGGGATAACCGTTTCTCGGTGTCTTCGACCAATAGTCGCCGTAGATACCCACAGATGTGGGGGGATTGCTAACCACCATGTTCGGCACAGCAAGCGGAATAAAGCCGCCTATGGGGAAGATGCGGGTAACCACCCTGCCCGGAATGGCTGCCTGTGCTGTCCACCAGCTTTCTTGCCCAATGTCATTCTTTAGGTGCGGCATGGGCACACGTGCACCGATGTGTACGCAACGCACCTCGAGGTAGCGGTTGAAGACTCCTTCGGTGGTGAAGGTACCTCCTACTCGGCTGTAACGGAAAGCGCAAAGGGCGCTGTTGTCCATAGCGAGTGGGAAATCAGCCATCGTTACATCTGCGTCGTTAGGACGATAGGTCGCCTTCTGGAAACGCAGCGCATAACCGATGCCGTTACCGGAGCTGTAATAGTCGGATTTGAACGTATTCTTAACACCGCCTATATCTACAGCCTCGTTGGATTGTTGCTGCGGATTCGTGATGGACAAGGTATTTGTCGAATGTCCGTATGCCGCGTTGAACTTGTAAGAGAAGATACCCGTCCATTCCCAATACGAGGGTAGGTGATGGCCTTTGCCCGCGCCGGTGGTGAAGAAGGCGTCGGTGAATAACTTCTTGTTACCTCCGGGATTGTAGGTAGGATGACTTTCGCCTGTGCATACGTACCAGTTGAAATATCCGCTCTGGTTGGTCTGGTGGCTGGTGGCAAAGCGTAGGTTGGTTTCGTTTTGTGCTCCGGTGGGACTGAACGGGCGGGTTGAGTACTGCGTTCCTCCCGTCAGGTTGTATTCTGCCACGTAGGCCAAGGGCACTTTGTTTATTTGATCTACCTCCACTTTGGTCGCCAGTCTACCCGCCCGTACCTCAATATCGGCGCTTCCGAAGCCTATGCCGGTGGTGAGGATCTGCACGTTGGCGACAGTATTGGCTGCGCCGTTCATCTGGCTGCAACTCAGCCACTGGTTATAGTAGGGCACGCCACTCAGCGTAATCTTCCATCCTTTGGGGTAGTTGGTACGTATCGAGAGGCGGTTCTCGGTGCTCGTAGCATCGTGCTTGCCTTTCAGCGTGAACGAGGTTCGTGTCACCGCCAAGTAGTCTCCATGGTTGTTGAAGGTGACGTCGGTGTACGCCTCGTCTATCACGGTGGTGGTTACCGTGATGTTGGTGCGGTTGGTGTGGTCTTCGGGACTCTCCAATGCTTCTTTTATGCTGGTAAAGCCGGGTCCCTTCACCTCCTTAATCGTGAAGATGTAGCGGTGGTTACGCAGGACGGGCATATAAGAGCCTTTGGTTCCGCCGGACTTTACTCCATCCCATGTATAGTTCAAGCGGTAATAATACTGTCCGGACAATTTCGGATTATTGAGATCTTTATAACCGAGTATCATCACTATACAAGGGTTGGTATATGCGTAAGTGGTAATGGCGGAAGAAGTCGCGGGATGTTCGTTCAGGTAGTACGTAAGTACCTCCGATTGCGTAGAACTTCCCACACCCATATATGCGAAATCCAAGCCACCGGCTCTTTGCAGCGTAGCAGGCAACGTAGGTACAGCGTATCCCGAACCCGTGTTGTAGGCAGCCGGGTTTACCCAGATGCGTCCGTTCTTCGCCGCATTGACAAAGTAAACTTCACCTATTGTTGTAGCTCCGGAAGTTGCTGCATTATTGACTATATCTACTCTTGCCAGCATACGTATCAAGGATATCTCTTGCGCAATGGTTTGGGATAATCCTGCTTTCAGTTCGAAACCTCCCGCAGGGGCGTACTCTCCGTACATGGGGATATAGCTGTACGGTACGGATGAATCTTTCTGCCCGGGTTTATCTATCGCCTCCAAGTTCTGTAGGGCAGCGTAGGTAGAGCCGACCACGATACTACTCAACTCCGTCTCTGCATTCGCCACCAGCGCTACACGGGTGTAGGTACCTCCCGTGACGGGAATAGAGAAAGAGTAAGCGTCCGATACACCGGTAATGGTTTTCAGCGAGGTGTACGGTACGACATGCTTTACCTTGACTTTCTCCGTCCCGCCCTCATTGGCGAATATCAATACGGTGATGTTATCTATAACTTTCTCTTGCACACCTGCACGGGTCTTTGCCTCACGGAAGTCGGGAATATTGAGAGTAAAAGTCATGGTGGCAGTTTCCTTGTCTGAAGGCGTTGTCGGATTTGGAAAGATTTCCACGTCGTCCTGCTGGCAAGAGACTGTCAGCAGTAAAAACAAGCATCCGTACCACAATTGTCTAAACAAGATGGGGATAAAATTCGACATGATTATTTAGTATTATGATGGAGGGATGTTCTATCAATCAATTTAATTAGCTAATATATATAATAAGGTATAGGTCTCGGTGCATAATAAAGAGCGGTGCGTCTCTTTGATGGAGGACGCACCGCCCGCTTTGCCTTTTTTAGAGTCCTCCCGGATGGATTGGGTTATGCTCCCACTCTTTGACGGTAATCTTGGCGTGTCCTCCTCCGAAAGAGATTTGTATGGTAATGGTCACCTCGTTCTCTTCACCCAGCTTAATATCGTATTTACGAATTAACTCTGCGATGGATATGGCTGGAACGATGAGGTTACCCGTGTTTGGGTCTATCAGTTCCACGGTGGAGGGAGTGTCTGCCTTGAAGCGGGGCACGTCGGTCACTGCTTCGGCATGCTTGGCGGTGGCGTCGTAGGTCACAGTAGGAACGAAAGTCTTTCCCTGTTCTACGGGCTGTACTTTCCATGCTCCAGTTTCCTCGTCTTGCTTGGGTTGCAGTGCGGATGCCATGCCGGGTATGCGGACGATGGGCTTCACGCTCACTCCGTCCAGCACTACATTAAGTCGCATGGTGACAGGTGAGAAGTTGACCACGCGGTCGCCCGACGGTTCGTTCTCGTTCACCGAGAGGGGTGCTGCCACAAAGAGCAGCCTGTCCAATGTAGGAATCTCGGGCGAAGACTCTGCCTGCGGATGCGAGGCGAAGAGCTGACTGATGTTCTCGCCGGGGCCGAAGCCTGCTAATTTAGTATTGGTGTCCGAGGCATTGGCCCAGAGCACCACGTTGTAGTTACCTTGCGGGAGGTACATCTCCACGCCCTGCAGCTTGTTGAGCTCGCTTTTCTCAAGAACTTGGGTATGCTCGATGGTGCCGTCGGTACGGTAAACACACAGCGTCACCCGTTGCACTCGCTCGCCGAAGAGGTCGACTGTAGAACCTTGCGGCTGATAAGTAAATCGCAACAGGATATCCAGCGGACATCCGTCTAAAGACTCGCTGATGCACCCCGACAAGAGGAATAAGGTGCCGGAAAGCATCAGAAAGCGTATCGCTTTTAACAATTTCATGCGTAGTGTCATTTTGAGTGAATAACTGTGTGGTTCCGTTTTTTATCTTCTATCTTTTGTTCCGTGGCGGTAAGGCGTGTTGCGGCTTTCTGTCTGTTCTGCCGGCGGCGTACCGCTGTTTCTTTGTTTAAGAACGCGGGGAGTGGGCGCCTTTTGCAAGCCGCCCGCCTCCTGCGTTCACCCTTTGGCAGGGAGGATGCCCGTCAGGCTTTCCTCCCTCCCTTGGGGTTGAATAGCTTTCTCTTATAATCTATATACCCGAAGGTACCGGAATATTAGAGGTTAGGCTTAACAGCAACAACCTGCCAGTTCTTAACTGTAACCTTCAACCATACACCTACAGCGTTGGTGTTAGGAATCGGGTTCAGGTTAGTCTCATCGAAATCGAAGTTAGATTTGCTGATGGTGTAAATCTTACCCGGCTCAATTGTTACGAGGGCATTTGTTCCTGCATCTCTGAAACCTCTTACAGTCAAGAACAAGTCGCCTGTCGGGAAAGTGATACCGCTAAGTGCAGTAGCTGTTACGTTATCCATCTTGAAGACAAGCTGCAACTGGCTGTTTGCAGTTGTACCTGCATTAGGAGCTACTTGGTAAGTCCAGAAGTTCGAAGCACCAGCTGCAACACCCAAAGGAGTACCAGAGGCAGCAGAAGTCATTTCATCATAGAGGATACCATTGTTTGCTACAGTATAGAGACCTTGTCCCTGTGCATAAGCAGCTGCAGTAGCACCGTAATTTGTCAAAGCAGAAGAAGCACCTGCCAAAGAGAACTTCTCAGAGAAGTTGTTCAGATAGATACCTTTCAAAGTGAAAGTGGCAATCTTAGGAGAGCTTGTCTGGATACCTTCAATTTCAACACGTGCAACAGCCGGAGCAATCTCTACTTCAGCATACTTGTCGTTGTTCTGGATGCCGGATGCCCATACTGGAGCTGAACCACCAGTGTAAGTAGTCAAGTTCTCATCTGCAGATTTCAGTACTACGTTAGTGATTACATTCTGAGATACCATTTCAACTTCTTTTGCTTTTACGCTAGCAAGAGTTCCGGCAATAGGCAATCCAACTGCGGTAGGAACGTTTGCATAAATTGTTACTTGAGTAGCAGTTGCAGGTACATCAGCGATTTGAGCACCATTAGTCAAAGCGGTAAGGTTAGGAGTCGTAGTGCTTGTAACGCTTACGAACTTCACGATATTAGCTCCATCGTGGAAGTAGATGCTCAGGTTGTTTACTTGAGCGGCACCAGTTACGGCAGGACCTACAGCTTTAGTTACAGCCGGCAATTCCAGCTTCATGAATACAGACTTGGTGTCTTTGGACACTTCGTTGTTTTCGTTGTTCTCGTTGCTGCAAGCAGTGAAAGTAGCAGCGAACGCACACATAGCTAACAAGCTTCTAAATACATTCTTTCTCATAATCAATAAAAATAAATTAGTGAATAAATAAAATTGAACTAAAAAATATAATATAAAAAACGTCTCTTACATGGTTTTTGTTCTTACATCTGTCCTTCGGCTATTTTATCCAGCTCATTACGCAGTCCGATGAACTTGGGAATGAGGTCTGAAAGTTCGGGGTCGAGGGGTACTCGCAGCACCAAGTCCGGATTGAGCCTGCAGGCTTCGAGCAGGTGTTCCACGGCGGACTGGTCGTTCATTTGTCGGGCGCATATCACGGCCTCGAGGTACTCGTTTCGTGCGTTCTTGGGCAGTTGTCCCAGCAGTTCGGCGGCTTCGTAGTGGTATCCCAGCTGCGTCAGGCAGAGTGCGGTGTTGTAGTCGGGGTACTTCTGCAAGATGGCCAGCGCCTGTTTGTACTGCCGTTCTCCGAGCAGTCGCAATCCTTCGAGGTATTCCTGTCCCTCCTCGTTGTATACCGGTTCGGTTTCGGTGCCCAGCGAGTCCGCGTCCATGGCTGGAGCCACGAGGAACTGTTGCAGGGGCGAGCGGTCAACCAGGTCGCTCAGCGAGGCCACCACGAACATCAGCGTGTCCGACGCGTCCGGCCGCCACGTGCTGCGGTCTATTGCCTCGACGATGGACTCCAGGCGTACGCGCAACCTCTTCATTCCGTCTACCACGGGCATGGAGTATACGTAGTTGTATACATAGTTTTTGCCGGTGGGGAGCGTTTCGCGCACCATGACGGAGTCGATGTACGGATAGGGTATCATGCGTTCGCGTATCAGGTCGCGGTTGCGGTCGTTCATCTCGTTTTCGGCGATGCGTCCGAAGAAGTAGCGGTTGCCGGAAATTTCGACGGAGTCTTCCGCGGTGAGCACATTGTTATGTATGTCGTAGATGCTCCTTCCGCTGAGGTATAAGTCCTTGTACTTGGACGGCACCTTTTTCACGGTGAGCTCGCGCTTCATGCGGTATTTGGGCCAGAAGGCCACGGTACGGCGATATTTGCGGTTGTAGGTGGCAAAGAGTCCGGTAGTATCTTTGGCGGACACTTGGCGGCGTACGCGTTCTTCGATTCGTTCGCGCGCCAATCGGTGTTTCAGGGTGGTTCGGTTGCCCTCCATGCGCATGTTGAAGTAGCTCTGGCGGTCCAGTGTGAGTCGTTTCCAGCGCTCGTAGGCCAGCTGTCGGTCACGCTCTTTGCCGTAGAGCTCGTAGAAGAAGTTCTGCCTGCGGAAGATGTCCCGGTCGATGCCTTTGCGGTCGAGGTAGACACTGTCGTAGGCTGAGGGGTCGACAATGCACTTCTGGAAGAGGTCGTATGCTTTGTAGTCGGCCTCTTGCATGCGTATGAATTCCGATCCGGCCAATACCCCGGGCGGCAGTGGGGTGACTATGGAGTCTCCGTAGCTGAGTATGGGCGTGAGTGTCACCCTCCAGCAGCTGTCTACGATGACTCCCGGCACTTCCACGTTGAATTCCAGTCTGACTGAACCTTGCCTCATGGTGACTTGCTTGACCACGTTGCGTGTGGCAACGATGTCTACGCTCTCCAGCTGTACGCTTCTCCATACGCTGTCGTTGTCTTCGGGCATTTCCACAGGTTCGGGCTTGATGGTGTCCGTGTGTGTGGTGAAGTCGGACTTTTCGGCCAGCATTCCGGATCTTCCTCCTTCTTCTCTGGGCAGTACGATGTTGGGTTTTTTAGACTGCATGAACAGCCTCATGGTCTTCGCCTCTCGTGAGGTGGAGCAGGATACGGCCAGCAGTGTCGCGGCGCATAGTGTGGCTGCCGTTATGTGTGATTTGAGATATTTATTCATCGTTCAACTCTTTTTGATATCTTGTTTTAGGCGCGTCAGAAGAGGTAGACCAGGTTGACCGCGGTACGGGTGGGCAGCACCTTGATGCCGCTGTCTTTCCCTACTCTGCGTCCGCAATGGGCGCATTTGAATTTCTCCCAATCGGCCCATACGACGCCTGCTCCCAGCTCGAACTCAATGTTCCATCGTCTGGACAGCGGCCTGACGAGTCCCACGGAGAGCCCTCCACCGTATGCCGTTCCTTGATAGCGGTACTTATGCCCGAAGATTCCTCCCGCGTTGAAGTAGGAGAAGACTCCGTGCAGACCGATGAAGTAGCCCCGTCCGTATGTTTCGCGCATCCAGTAGCGCACGCCGGGTTCTACGGTGATGTTCTTCAGCTTGGCGTCTTTCCAGAGGTTGAAGGGGTTGTACTGCACGGGCAGATGCACCGACCAGTTGGTGGAGAGCGCCATGGAGCCTTCTGCGTTGAGGTTGCCCGTGCCCAATCCGATGAGGTTGGTTCTTACCGAGTAGAACTGCGCGGACACCTTGCCCGGTTGTAGCAGGCAGAAGAGCAGCAACGCGAAAAACGACAAATACAATCTATTTCTAGAATTCATAATTCCAAATGAATATATGTTTATATGGAGGGGGAACTGTTGCCTGAAGTCCGCCAAACCGTTATTAACGCTGCAGAGACGAAAGCGCGGACACCGGGAGGTAAACTCCGGGAACCGGCACGCGACGTTAGTAAAGTTTGGGGGAAGTCTGTCTTTGGTGGCTTTATCGAGTACTACGACTTAGCATTCTCTCTTAAAAAACATCTGTTTATAAATACCTATTTTATAAAATCTCGTTGATCAGTATCGACTCCGTCGATAGCTGTACGGACGGCTTGGCGTCCGATAGAGTCCGCCTTGTAGCGGTTGTCCCTTAAATTTTGCGCAAATATACATTTATTAAATTTATGCTTTTGCATAGATGGGCAACAAAAGTTGTTTTGTTAACCTTATTTAATAAGAGGGCGGCCTTACACCTTATATATATAGGGAGGGAGACTCTCTTCCGACCCCAAAAGCCTCTCCCCCGGCCCCTCCCCCAGCGGGAGGGGAGATGTGCTTTCTTTTGCCTTGATGCAAAAGAAAGCTGCCAAAGAA